>SKXZ01000034.1 GCA_007128145.1 Candidatus Nitricultor lacus
AATTCCCGCCGGATCAAAAGCTGCTTTGATGCGCCTCAGCAAATCAATTTCTTCCTTGTTGTAAAACAGCGAAAGAGAGTTTTTTCTCTTCCATCCTACTCCGTGCTCACCGCTTAACGATCCTCCAAGCCTCGCCACTTTACAGTAAAAGTTTTTTCTAATATTTTCTTCTTTTTTCGTCCCTTCCCATTCGACGGGAGAATGTGGAGCAAGGGTTACATGAAGGTTCCCGTCTCCAAGATGTCCATATATCGGTGAAAGCAAACCGTGTGTGCCGCAAAGGTGAGCCACTTCCTGAAGAAATTCATTCACTGCACCAATGGGCACTGACACGTCCTCATTCACCTCAAGAGGTAAAGCCATGTGAACTCCTTCCGGAATAGCCCGCCGTATTTTCCATATCTCTTCTATGCTTGTTGCGTTGTCAGCTACAAATACTTCATATCCTCCTTTTTCATAGGCTTGATCACCAATCGCTTGATACTCTCGAAATACCACTTCTTCTTCTTTTCCGTCTACTTCCACTAAAAGATGTGCATCAGCACCAGGATAGGGATAGGTTTGAGAAATGAGACGATAAGCAAATCCCAGGCTTTCACGGTTCATAAACTCTATCGCAGAAGGGGTATATCCCATATCCCGCACAATGGCATGACTAAAATCAATAGCATCATAATCTTTGTGAAAGGGAATCAGCAAAACTGCACGATAACGGGGAAGCGGTATCACCCTGAGTATAATCTTTGTAACGATCCCAAGAGTACCCTCAGAGCCCACCAGCAGATGTACCACGTCGTATGATGAAACATCTTTAAAAGTCTTTCCACCGAAAAAAACACACTCTCCAGTTCCTGTGACGCATTCAATCCCTTTCACGTAGTTGCCCGTAACGCCGTATTTCACCGCTCTCCCACCGCCTGCGTTTTCAGCTACGTTTCCTCCAATCTGGCAGGTCTCTACACTCATGGGGTATCCGGCGTAAAATAATCCAAAGGATTTGAGCGTCCGGTTAATGTCTTCCGTAATCACACCGGGCTCTACCACGACCACCATGTTTTCCTTATCCACTTCCAAAATCCGGTTCATTCTCTCAAGCGAGAGCACCACTCCGCCGTAAGCCGGTATGCATCCACCGGACAATCCACTTCCGGCACCTCTTGGAGTCACTGGTATCGACTTTTGAAAGCAGTAACGAACGATCTCTTGAATTTCTTCTGTTGAAGATGGCTTCAAAACCACGTCGGCCCTGGGAAAAGAAAAAATACCGGGCGTTTCGTCATGAGAGTAATTGATGAGGTCTTCCTGCCTAGTAGATACATTAGTGTAACCAAGAATTTTTTGGAAGAAATGGATATCTTTGCTGTCCAGTTTCTTGAAGCGTTTTACAGGCATTCTTTAAAATAGGGGGGTGGGTCTATCGTCCACCAATATGAACCGAGTATTATTGTTTTCTCTGATATGAAGGTTACTGAAACTACCGGGCCGGCTACGCCCCAGGAGCACGAAGCTCCAGCCGTTCCAGAACCACACAGACACAAAACGACCCCTCCCACACCCTTCAAGGAAATAGAAGCCTTCTATGGTTATAAGCTCATCCCATCCATCACCAGTAATGTCGGCAAAGGCATATTCACATTTCGGGGTATCCAACGCGGAAGATTGCCAGCGTGGAAGAAACCGATCATCGCTCAGATGATGTATGAAAAAATGATTACGGATATACTCATCGTTCTCCTCCACCCAGAATGGACGTCCGGTACCGAAACTTCCCTTTTTCCACACCGACATGGTGAGATCAACGCTGCCGTCTCGCGTGGCATCGGCAAGCTCAAAGCTCTCGATCCGCCAATCGGGAGGTGTTTCCCATATAATCTGGCCATTTCTATAAATTTTTAGCGTCCCCCCTTCAAGCATAAAAACATCCCGGCCCATTTCCATGCTTTTTTCTTGCACCAAATCAATACTTTGGCCTCTTAATGGCGGCTCTCCTTGCCATTCCACGATCTTTCTTTTGTCTTCATCCAAGTAAAAAATACTTTGCAGGGTATCGATTGAAGAGTTTGCGCTTCCTGCTTCAATCGATACCCCAGCCACCAGTACAACACAGATAAAAAGTATCCAAAACAAAAACTTCATTAATCTTTTTGATAGGAAATGAAATCAGCTGTCCATTCAGGAGGATCAGGCAACTCATCAGCCGCCAGCATTTCGTGCCAACGTGAATTGGTCAGACGGTCCTGCATCGGCCAGGGAAATTCATAATAAGAGTATACCCCACCCTTTGCGATCCTGAGAGTTTCGTCTACCGGCACTAAAACATAGATTGAAAACACATTTCCTGTCCCTACCTGGAGCACTCTCCCCCCAGGATCAGTCGCAACATCTGTAATGATGGCTCCTGGACGCTCGCTCAGCTGAGAAATAGTCTCTATACCTTCATCCCGAAGTGCCTCCAACCAAAAGTGTTCAAGCGATCCCCCGTAATAACGGATAACATCAAACTCTTCCTCTGTCGGAAGCTCTCCAATAAGCTGTTTCTCAGAAATTGTTTTCAAAATGAGGGATAACTCTTCAAGACGTGAGAGATTCTCGGCATTACTTGGATCGAGGAACCCAAAGTGGTCGAGGCCATCCCTGATCAAACGAAGAAGAGAGGCTACCCGTCCATACAGCTCTGGATTAGGCTCCACAAATCCACGGTCATCCCTTTCTTCGGGCATCATTCCTCCTAACTGAGCGTAAACCTGCTTGGCATAGAGAACCGTATCATGTTTGAGTTCGGCAAAACTTCCAAGAAAAGTCGTGAGCTCTTTACGATACCAAGAGCGGTTACGCATAAAAGAGGGATACCCCTCACCTTTTTCATAGGTCAAAGGTAACAGGCTATACATCCATGACCAGTAGAAATTCTGCGTCCAAGTTTCCTGTGGAAGCTCTGCAAGCGATTTTCTCAATATGTTCATATTCTCCGTATATCCTTCGTATTCGGTTGCATTCATTTCTTCAAGTATGGAAAGAGCTTCGTCTGATCCAAAAGCCGCTGGAATATCAAGTCCGCTGGGGAGCATACGGCGTTCACCGGCGGTATTCTCCATGACATCACGGTAGACGAGGCGCTGGAAAATATCAGCGTCCACGGTAAAACGTTGACCGAGGAAACGGAACCCTTGAATCGCTTCATCCCTGTCAGGTTGTATGGTCTCATCAAAGATAGGAATTGAGTTAATACGTGGGGGATCCATCCGCCTCGCTTCATTTACGAGTTGTTCGAAGGATGCAGGTTTATCCAGGAGATCTTCGATTTGGGGGAAATCATCGTACACATCGGTTATGAGCTTGGAAAACTGTGTATAGGTTATATCGTCACTCACGCCCACCAGGAAACTCACCGGATCGTACAAGCTTGTCCACATGTCTTCGTTATCTTTTTCACTCAGGAGCAACGTCATCAACACAGCCGAACGGATTTCATCAATTTCTTGAAAACGAAAAGTGATCCTGCCATACCACATCATGGCTTGGAAGTACCGTTGGAAATCTTCGGTACGTTCATAATGCCCCCGCGGGATGTACTGACTATAATCCTCTTTGTAGGCTAATAGGCCCAATACTCCGCCTGGATATTGAACCTGTATATCATTGTCCCGAAACATATTCATCACCGGGGATTCAGTTATTCCTTCACGTTCTGCAATCAAGGCAAGTTCTTCTTCCACTTCAGAACGTACCATTTCAGGAATAACCGCTCCTGGATCCAGAAGGGCATTCCCTAGCGCAAAATACCCGATATTTCTGCGGGCGGCGTTCTCCCATTCCGTTCCGGCCAGAAACACGTACAACTTGATACTCTCGGCCAGCATCTTATGGCTCAGGCTTTGAAGTGTAGAAATAAAGTACTTTTCTTCCACACTTCGTAAAAGATGGCTGAACATGAGATGAACATTGTGTAACAGGCTATCGGTGGTGATAAAATTTGGAACAAGATCATAAGAATTGAACTGGTAGACGGGAAAAAACTCCTGGTACCAGGAAGGAACTACCACGAATCCGTTACGTTCGAGCATTTCCATGGCCTCTTGTGAGAGGGTAAATTGGTCTGTATTAATGACATTTGTGAAATCCTCTTCAACCGGGACTTCCGGGAAATCCGGCTGGATTGTAACTGGAAAATGGGTATATTCGCCAAGCGGCTGCGGAATCTCCTCGGCCCATCCCGTGCTGCCACTCAGGATAAAAACCAGGGAAAACACGATGCAGAGAGCGAAGGAATATTCTATGTTGCAGATTCTGCTGAATAAGTTTTTTCTTTCCCGCTTTCCAAAAAAAACATTTTTATACTCAAATAAACGCAGCATAATACTCTTCCCCTTCCCTACCGTTACAACTCTCCCGGTAAGTATGTTTTTCTTTTTAGTGTACACCTTCATATATAGGGAACACAATACACATGATGTAAAGATATGATGAGCAGTATTCAAAGGAAGGGTTCGGTGCAATGAGCAGAGGGGATATACCGGGTCATACAGAAACGCCGTAAAATACTGGTCGGGGCGAGCCGATTTGAACGGCCGACCCCCTGCTCCCAAGGCAGGTGCGCTAACCTGGCTGCGCTACGCCCCGACACCGTTGGATTATAGCAGAGTATCAATTCTCTCACAAGGAAACCTGTTTTATATTCCTGGACAAAAGAACACTATAGGGGAGCCGGATCGAAATCCAACTCCCCTATAGTGCAAGGAGGGGAAAGAACTTTATATATTTTTTAAATTTTGCTTTTTATATTGCGCTTAACTTACTACGAATCTTCCCCACTAGCTTGTTGCATTATACATGAACTTCTCTTTCTGTCAAGTGGACTGTGGATAAATGTGGACTGTGGATAAATAATTATTCGAGAAGTGGATGGGAAAAATGAACCGGAGCTATAACCCCCATAGCTTTTTGCATGGTGCTGTAATGGTCCCACCATTCGAGTGCTTCTGAAACCCGTATATTTTTTATGATTTCTCGGTAGCTTGCAAAAAAATCCCATCCCAATCCCGTATGTTCGCAAAAAGCAAGTAAGGAAGCAAAAGAATCCGTCTTTTCAATGACTTGAAGCATAGTGCCACTAATGTAATTTTTTACCTCCTCGAATTCATCCCTTTCAACTTCTGCGATATTTTTGAATTCCCTGTTAAAAACCTCAACCACCTTACCCAGATTTAGAGGAGAGAACCCGGCAAAGGCTGCAAGAAACGAAGTACCTGGAAACGGCACGTACATAGAACCCACCTGATAACTGAGTCCAAGTTCCTCCCGTACCCGAATAAACAACCGTGAGTACATCCCTCCCCCCAATACATTATTCAGAATGTCGAATGCCGCCCTCCCATCCTTATCTTGCATCGAAGGTGCTGGAGTACCCATGATAAGCCAGCAATCATGGATTGCTCTTCGCTCTGCAACAATTTCTGCACGTGCCTGGGGTATGGGAAATGATTGTATAGCTTCGTTTTGCGGTAAAGAAGCTAAGCCACTGTTTAAGAGGTCTTGAACTTCCTTTTGGTCAAACCGTCCTGCCACCGCTAATACACAATTATTCCTGCTGTATACTTTGTGATGAAAAGTACGTACCGTATGCTCATTCAATAATTCCAGGTCTTCTTTCCGACCTTCAATGGGATAAGCCAAAGCGCTGTCACCAAAAAAAGCCTGTTTAAAGCGAATTACTGCAGCTCTAAATGGATCATCATCCAAAGAACTCAAAAGTCTGAGCAAATAACGCTTCTCTCTATTAACTTCCTGGTGAGGAAAAGAAGGTAACGTAACAATCTCACAGAACAATTCGATGATAGAACGGAAATTCTCCGCAGGTCCGCATATGCGTACTTTTCCGGTAAAAAAATTAGATGAAACATCAATGGTAGCTCCGAGAGTTTCGGTCCGATAACTCACTTCTTCCGCGGTAGAGAACTGTGTTCCCTTAATCAAGCTTTCCTGAGTTAGAGCGGAAATACCTCTTTCTCCTTCTTTCTCATAGAGATTTCCCATGCCGAGACACATAGATATGCAAAAAAGCCGACTTTGCAGCCTGTGCGTATATATTACTCGCAACCCTCCCTGGAGAAAATCTGGAACAGTCGTTTCAAAAAATTGTTTCATGCGTGCCTCTCTGGACCTACCCAGACTGAAACAGCGTGGTCCCAGGAAAGGTATCGCTCAGTCATTTCCACCAGATCTTCACCTCGTAGGCTATTCAAAACCACAGGAAACCGGCAAATTCTGTCAACAGTATCAATAGCGTCATAACGGCCGAACATATCCGCGTTACCTTGCACGGTTTCCATGGTCTGGAAAAAGCTTCCCTTCAAGAGATTGCGTGAACGTTTACACTCCTTCTCATCAGGGGGCTGAGAAACAATACGTAGAAGCTCTGTTTGAACTGCCTCTTCCACTCTTTCTCTCTCTCCTTCCAAAAAGGTAACCCAAATGACAAACAAACCGGCAGCTTGATAGGAAGAATACGTTGTATAGATGGTGTCAACAATTTCAGCCTTCTCCCGTAATTGCATGTTGAGGCGCGAAGCAATCCCCTGGCCTAAAACAGTTGAAAGTAAACGAATGGTGTAAGACATATCTTGTCTGAATCCCGGACATAAAAAACTGAAGGCTCCATAAGTCCGTTCTATATCCATACCCACCTCAACCTTGCAATTTCCAGGTTCCAGGAATGTTACACTCCTGGTAAACTCGGGTATTTTGGAGAGATATGGGCTATCGAACATCTCCTCTGCACAAGAGAAAAGCACATTTTCCTCCAAATCACCAGCCACAGAAAGCACAATATTCGAGGGCTGAAAGTATTCTTCTTTATAGGTCAATATATCTTCTCTGCTTAACGATCCCACGGTTTTCGGTTCTCCTAGTATGGGCCGGCCATAAGAAGTGTTCTTGAATACTTGTTGATAAAGAAGGCGGGCGAGTCTTTCTTCCGGTTCATCCTCCTCCATGTGTATCTCCTGGATAACCACTGATTTTTCACTTTCTATGTCTTTATGAGACAAAAGAGGATCTTTTACGAGCTCAGTAAGGAGTTCAAGCGCTTCCTTCCAAAATTCTCTCGGAACCAATATATAAAAATCCGTTGTATCAAGTGAAGTGCCGGCATTAATATTTCCACCCATAGCTTGTACCCGGCGTATCAACTGCACACCTGGATTGTGTTTTGTTCCCTTGAATACCATATGTTCGAAAAAATGCGCCAATCCGTTTTTTTCCGGCATTTCATCGCTACTTCCAGCCCGCACCCATAAACTCAAGCAAACCAAGGGAGAAGAAAGATAACGATAGAGCACACGGATTCCACTGGAAAATACCCTCTTCGAATATGGAAAAATTTCTCCAGTTTCCCCAAGGGAAGCAGATAGATGTCTTTTTTGTTCCATTCTTTCACCCATCATCGACTTGTGAAAAAAAATGCCGGCGGAAGAACCGCCGGCATCTGGCGACAAGATAACCACTTTCTATTCCATCTCATTGGACTCATAATCATAATCTTGACTGAAGTCCTGCTGGAAATCGTACATCGTCATTCCCTGCATTCCACCCATTCCTTCTAAAACCAAAGGCAGAATTTCCATGATGAGATCTTTCCAGGGGGAAGTAACCGCGGATATTAAAGATATCCTTCCATCCTGGATAATCAAAAAGGAAACCGGTTCTATGCTTGCCCCAGCGCCCATACCCGCACCATAACCGGTATCCGGAGGACCTTCGCCTCCTCCGCCGCCAAAACCAAAACTCACCTTAACTACTGGAACAAATGTCACACCTTCCACCGTTACCGGTTCTCCTATAAGCGCTCCAGGCTCGATAAAATCGGTGAACCGGTTGAGGACGCCATCCATTAAGGTGATCAAATTCGAGGCCATTCCGTCCTCTTGGGCATACGCCAAGGGCGCCATGCCCACCACAAAAAATACCGCCAAGATTATCCACACTAATTTTTTCATTGATCATCACCTTCCTCAAGCCTTTGCAGCTCTTTTATGGCTCTTTGATTATCGGGATCCAGTTCTATAACCATCTGGTAATGCTCGCGGGCCTTTTCATAATTACCCCGGGATACATAGATATGCGCCATTCCCAAGTGTGCTTCGATGGACTCGGGATCCCCATCAAGGGCCCGGGTGAAATCCTCAATGGCGAGATCTGCCCCTCCCAAAGGAGGAGGAACCATCAACCGGGCATAACCTCTGGCAGTTAAAGCATAGGGGTTGTCCGGGTCAATCTCAAGCGCCTTGCTGAATTCACGGAAAGCATCCATACCATATTGAATTTTCTTTTCCATCTCAGGTACGTTTTCTGCCAATTTAGCATAAGCCCGCCCTAAAAATGCATGCGTATCTGCATTTTCCGGCCGCAATTGCAGCAAATATTCGAATATTTCCTTCGCTTCCTCAATTTTCCCTTCTTCGAGTTTTCTCACCCCTTCCTGAAAGAGATCCTCCTGTTCCTCTTTTGATAAATCCTTTACCTGTTCATCCTCGGCCAACGGAAATAAGGTTGGAAGGGTCGTTCCATTCAAGGAAAATATCTTAAAATCCCCTTCCCTTATTACCACCATAGCTACAGGTTCAAGTTCAAATCCCCCGGCAAACCAATCCACCAGGGTTCCCGGCTTGCTTCCACCGGAAAACACCCTCAGGCGAAGGAGAGGAACAATGGTGAAATCTTCTATAGTCACTGCTTCGCCTACAGCAATTTCCCCCGAAAAACGGGAGATCACATCCTCCAGTTCTTCAAAATACAGTTCCTGTCCATATACGGTAAATGAAAAAAGGATTATGAAAAATATTGCAAGTGTAAGCCGCTTCAAAATCCACCTCCAATCACAACACGATCTCCACGTCAACACTGGATATATTTTATCACGAAGGATAATATCGTGCGCGTTGAATTTTGTGCATAAACATGCTAAAATCTTTTTTACTTCATTTCAATGGATGCGATGCGCGCCCGTGGCTCAATTGGATAGAGCGACGGACTACGGATCCGTAGGTTGGGGGTTCGACTCCTCCCGGGCGCGCCATTATTTCTTCTAAAACATTTTCTCATTACTTTAAAACCATTGTTGTTCCCCTTAACTCAAAGCCTTGTGCCATATTTATCACTTCTCTTAGTTTTTATGAGGTCTTCTGGTACAATGGACGTACCTAAAAAAATTGAAAACGAAATACCTTGTTTTCCCCACTAAAGCGCATTGTCCTCAAGGAGGGAATGGCATGGCACGCTTTCCTGAATTCAACATGCCGAATAATACCGAAAATTTCGAGTTTTCAGACATTATTGATATCCAATCACTTCAATCCTTACTTGAGGATTTTTACAATCTCACTCATATCGGAATATCACTTGTTGACCTTGAAGGCAGGATACTTGCCAATGCTGGAATACAGGACATCTGCACTCAATTTCATAAAACCCACCCTGAAACCGCCAAACATTGTATACAAAGTGACATAGAACTCTCCAAAGGTGTTCCACAGGGAGATTTCAAAATTTACAAATGTAAAAACAACATGTGGGACGTTGCGACACCAATCGTGGTGGATGGAAAACATATAGGAAACCTGTTTGTAGGACAATTTTTTTTCGATGACGAGCCTATTGATTATGATCTTTTCCGTACCCAAGCCCGCCGATACGGATTTAATGAGCAGTCTTATATATCCGCTTTAAACCGCGTGCCGCGCTGGAACAGAGAAACGGTATTCAAAGTGTTAAAATTCTACACGAAACTTGCTCATATGCTTTCAGTGACAAGTTACAAAAATATTGTTCTTTCAAATTCATTAAAAGAACGTAACAATCTTCTAGGAAAACTGCTAGAAAGCGAGGAACATCTCAGGGCGACTCTCCACTCAATCGGTGATGGAGTCATTGTTACTGACAATAAGGGAAATGTCACCAGGCTTAACGCTGTAGCCGAAGAGCTGACAGGCTGGACAATGAAGGAAGCAAATGGACGTTCCCTAAGTGAGGTGTTCAATCTCATCAACGAAAATACCGGTGTCAAATATGATAACCTCCTCTCCAAAATACTCCATGAGAAAAATACACAAGTGCTCGAAACACATGCAGCGCTTATCGCTCGTGACGGTACCAAACGACCGATAGCTGACAGTGCCGCACCAATTTACGATGTAAACGGGAAATTTCTCGGTGTCGTTTTCGTCTTCCGGGATCAGTCCGAAGAGCGCACAATTACTAGGAACCTCCAAATCCTTCACTCTTCCATTGAATCATCTATCAACGCTATTGCACTTTTTGACTTACGAGGATGCCTTACCTATGTCAATCCTGCTTTTATTCGTCTATGGGGTTATGAAACAAAAGCCCAGGTTCTTGGAACCTCACTCTTGGATTTCTGGCCAGACCAGGAAAACATGGAGGAAATACTTGAGCATGTGAAGAAATATACCTCTTTCTATGGAGAACTTTCCGGACGTAGAAAAGACGGTTCACACTTGCAGACGGAAGTGTCTATAAACATCGTCAAAGACACTGGCGGTCAGCCTCTTTGCATGATCGCATCTATAAAGGAGATCACCAAACGAAAACAAGCTGAGCAAGCGTTAGCAGAAGAAGTGTTTTGGAGACGTCTCTTGATGGAACAATCACGGGACGGTATAGTGATTCTCGACCACAACGGTAAAGTAGTGGAGGCGAACCGCCGTTTCGCTGAAATGCTCGGATATTCCCGCGATGAAGTCGGTACTCTTCATGTGTGGGATTGGGACGCTCAATGGAATCAAGAACAACTGATAGAAATGATGAATAATGTAAGTGAAACGGGAGATCATTTTGAAACCCTGCATTGCAGAAAAGATGGTTCTGTATTTGACGTTGAAATAAGTACCAACGGAGCCACCTTCGGTGATAAAAAACTTATTTTTTGTGTATGCCGAGATATTACAGAACGTAAACAGGCTGAATGGAAAGCACGAGAAGGCTGGGAACGCTATAAAGTACTCATAGCGGCATCTAACACCGGTGCGTGGGAATATCACCATGATACAGACTATGTTTGGTGCAGCCCGGAATATTACTCCATGCTTGGACGTGATATCAGCCAATTCGGCCAAGCCGGAATAACCAACCTGGAAGAAGCCTGGATAAGCATGCTTCATCCAGAAGACAGGGAAAGAGCAATCCACCATTTCTCCAACTATCTCGCAAAAGGATCTGTTGGAATGTATGAAAATACTTTCCGCATGAAACATGCCGATGGTCACTGGGTGTGGATCTTTGCACGCGGCATGACACTGCGCGATGAAAATGGAGTCCTTACCAATAAAACAGTGGGTACCCATATTGATATCACCAAGCAAAAACGTGTCGAAGAAGAGCTGAAAAAACAGAAAGAACAGTATCAAGAGTTGCTTGAATCGATTGATGCCGTTGCTTGGGAATACGATATCCCCTCTGACAAGTGGATATATGTTGCTCCCCAGGTTGAGAAACTCCTCGGATACCTACCGGAAGAATGGACCGATCTCGAGTTCTGGGTTTCGCGTCTTCATCCCGCTGACCGTGAATGGGCTTCCACTTATTGCGCCGAATGCACTAAAAAAGGAGAAAACCACACTTTTGAGTACCGCTTCTGTAAGAAAAACGGCGGCTACGTGTGGCTGCGAGATGTGGTGAGTGTTGAAATCTCTCAAAAAAAACCCTTGAAATTACGTGGCTACATAATAGATATCACCGAACGCAAAAGAGCCGAGGAAGAGCTACGGCGGGAGCGTATTCTTTTTCGTACGATAATCGATCATATACCTGACAGTATTTATGCCAAGGATTTGGAGGGTCGAAAAATACTGGCCAACCCCGCTGATCTCATGTATATGAACGTTACAAGCGAAGAAGAAGTGCTTGGAAAAACAGATTTCGAAACATTTCCTTCAGAAATTGCCGAGCAATTTTACCACGATGACCAAACGGTTCTCAAAAATGGGAAACTCGTGCTTAACCGTGAGGAAAAGGCTACGACGACCGATGGGAAGGAACACTGGTTGCTTACCTCTAAAATACCGCTGCGTGATGAGGAAGGACAGTTAATAGGCCTGGTAGGGGTGGGTCGTGAAATCACCGAGCAGAAGAAAGCCGAAGAGAAACTTCGCCGGGAACGAATACTTTTACGGACGGTTATTGATAACCTTCCGGTAGGCATCTACATCAAGGACCTGGAAACTCGAAAAATACTGGCCAACCCCACCGACCTTGAACACATGGGTTTTACAAAGGAAGAAGAGGCTCTCGGAAAAACCGATTTTGATATCTATCCCCCTGACATTGCCGAGAAGTTTTACCGTGACGATCAGTTTGTCCTCAAGAATGGAAAACCGATATATAATCGTGAGGAAAAGGCCACGACGGCTAACGGGAGGGAACGCTGGCTCCTCACCTCCAAGATACCGCTGCGTGATGAGGAGGGGCAAATCATCGGGTTAGTTGGAATCGGCCGTGATGTCACCAAGCAGAAACAAACTGAGGAACATATTCGTTTCCTCTCCTTCCACGACTCTCTTACAGGACTGTATAACCGAGTGTACCTGGAAGAAGAGATGAAACGACTGGACACAGAACGACAGCTTCCCCTGGGCATCATCATGGCAGATGTGAACGGCTTGAAATTAGTCAACGATGCCTACGGGCATCAAACTGGTGACGAGCTTCTCAAGACCGCTACCAGTGTTCTCAAAAAAGTTTGTCGGAAAGAAGATATTATTGCCCGCTGGGGAGGTGATGAGTTTGTCATTTTCCTCCCTCGCACTTCAATTACTGAGATAGAAACCATATGTCGCAGGATTACCGTGGAATGCGCCAAGCAGAGAACAGAAACCATCCCCCTTTCTATCGCCCTGGGAACAGCTACCAAGAAACAAACCCAAGAAGATATTATCCAGGTATTCAGAGAAGCGGAAGATCGCATGTACCAGAACAAGCTTGCCGAAAGCCGAAGTGCAAGAAGCGCAGTATTATCAGCTTTACGGGAAACACTGCGGGAAAAAAGCCATGAAACCGAAGAACACGCTGAACGTCTCATGCACATGGTCCTGCTCATGGGAAAGACACTTGGTCTCCCTTCTGCTGATCTTGACCGGCTCAAGCTGCTTTCTTCCCTTCATGATATTGGGAAAATCACAATCTCTGAGGATATTCTCAGCAAACCCGGACCGCTGACCACAGAGGAATGGGAGCAAATCCGAAAACATCCCGAAACCGGGTACCGCATCGCCCGCTCCACAGATGAGCTGGCTCATGTGGCCGAGGAAATCCTTTCACATCATGAAAGATGGGATGGTACTGGATACCCCCGGGGACTACAGGGCGAAGAAATTCCCATACTTGCCCGTATGAGTGCCATAATCGATGCGTTTGATGCCATGACTAATCCCCGGCCTTATCGCAAAACACTCTCCAAAAATGAAGCACTTGATGAACTGAAGCGCTGTGCCGGCACCCAGTTTGATCCAACCATCGTTAAGATATTTATCCACCTTGCGGAAAAAGATATGCTGTAAACATTCCTCAAATAAATGGAGGAGCTATAATATATGAAATTGGTTAGACACTCGATCGATTTGCAAGAACTCATAGAAATGGCTGAAAGTACATTCGGTAATCTCGTCAAGGCAGTGGTGGATATCAATAGAGAAGAAATGGTCGTCGATGCAGAACTTCATTCCGACCAGGAAGCATTCCTGCTCAACCATAGGTCTCTACAGGATAATCTTTGGGGGATAAACCTGTATCCTCATAACCCTGTTGACAACTTTATTGAATTTGATTCCCTGATCAATATTCGCCCTCGCTCGGGTAACCGCAGTAGAGAAGTGGAAGACCCCGTGATTCGGGAAAAAATCATATCTATTGTCGGTAAGTTGGTGAGACGATGACTTTTACCCATAAAGAACTGGCACGTGGGCGATGGCAAACACTTCCATTTATGCAGCAAATGGCTAATATAGGGAGCGAAATCGAAAGGGCTCTTTCCTGGAACAAGAAAGGGGACAACGAAAACAGTACCCTGGCTTTCGAACGGGGTCTTGAGCTCTTGGATTTAACTATCCAGGACCCGGCGAACAAGAAACGCTTGCGTGAGCTGTGCCGGCTCCGTGAAGCCCTGGTTGATTATTTCATGGGTGAAAACATATATCGTTCTTCAGAAAAACTCTGGCAAAACTATTTTTACGTTTTCGCCTATGCGGCAAGAAATACATGATCAGTAGCCGGGTTCGGTTTTTTACCCTTCGAAACTGATTCCAGCTAGGGAATATCAGCTCCCAGCTCTTCCAACCGGAATCTTGCATGTTCATAATGCTTCCAATATATATCTGTACTTGCTGAACGCCTGAGAAAGACCTGATAAGCAAGAATGGCCTCGTCAATATATCCTGCCCTTTCCATGAAATTCCCATAAGAAACAAGAAGGCCGAGCTGATCCGGGCTGGCGGAGGCTGGATCGGGAATCTCTTCACGAAAAAGGGAAACCGCTTTTTCCCAAGCCTCGACTTTTTCATAAAGGAACAAGAGACTGCTTTTGGCCAGAGGTAGACCGGGGGTAGCATAGAAAGTAAATTTTTCTTCCAGAAGAGTCGATTCCGGATAGCGCAAGAGATACTTCTCCAATACCTCGATGGCGTCAAGGTACCTGGGTGGGTCACATACATGAGCGTATGTGTTACTCAAAAACAGGTGAGCCTTTTCCGCCAGTGCAGTATCGGGTGCCTCTTCTATGACACGAAGATATAAGTACTCCCTGCTCGCAGGGTCTTCCATATCCTGTTCTG
>SKXZ01000171.1 GCA_007128145.1 Candidatus Nitricultor lacus
CACTTCTGTTATGGGTATTTATCTAAGGTAATGTGGAGAAAGCGGATCGGTATATATGGATAAACAATGGTATGTCGTCCACACTTTAGCAGGGAGCGAACATAAGGTAAAAGCTAATCTTGAAAGGCGTATAGCCTCCATGGGTATGCAGGATCAGATATTCCGGGTGGTCGTCCCTATGGAAGAGACCATCGAAGTAAAGCGGGGAAAGAAAAGGTTTACCAAGAAAAAAGTATTTCCCGGATATGTGATGGTGGAAATGATCATGAATGACCGTTCATGGTATGTGGTACGCAATACTCCAGGGGTTACTGGTTTTGTTGGTTCCGGTTTGAAGCCCGAACCCCTTAACGACGAGGAAGTCAAGGTCATTCTCCGTCAGACAGGTGTTGAAAAGGGCTTCCCCCGTTTGGATATCGAAAAGAATCAGCCAGTGAAAGTTGTGGCCGGTCCATTCTTGAACTACACAGGGGTAGTAGATAGCGTCGATAGTGAAAAGGGAAAGATAGTGGTCCTGCTATCGATATTTGGTCGGGAAACCCCCGTAGAACTCGAGTTTTCCGATATCGAGAAATTGTAGTGTGGGCTGAATTTTCTTGTTGGGAGTTTGCTTTTTCAGGTTGACGTGAGAGAGGTGGATGAATATGGCGAAAAAAGTGATAGCTCTTGTTAAACTGCAGATACCCGGTGGGATGGCCACCCCTGCACCTCCTGTCGGTCCTGCATTAGGCCAGCACGGAGTAAATATCATGGAGTTCTGTAAGGCATTTAACTCCAAAACGGAAAAAGATCGAGGGGTACTCACACCGGTTGAAATTACCATTTTTGCTGACCGGTCGTTCACATTTATTACCAAAACCCCACCGGCCTCATTTCTGATCAAGCAGGCATTGGGGCAGGAGAAAGGCTCTGGCGAACCGAACAAGGTTAAGGTTGGTACTCTCAGCAGGGCGAAGCTTAGAGAAATAGCGGAAAAGAAAATGCCCGACCTGAACGCCAACGACATCGAAGCGGCCATGATGGTTGTGGCCGGAACCGCCCGTAGCATGGGTGTTGAAGTGGAGTGAAGGAGGATTCAGGGAAATGCCGAAGCGAAGCCGTAGATATGAAGAGCTGAGAGAAAAGCTCGATCCGAGCAAGACATACGAAATTGAAGAAGCAATCAAAATTTTAAAGGAAATGGCAACTGTTAAGTTTGATGAAACAGTGGAAATAGCAGTACGTCTTGGAATTGACCCAAAGCAATCTGATCAGCAGGTGCGAGGACCTGTTTCTCTCCCGCACGGGACAGGTAAAGAGGTACGTGTTTTGGTTTTCGCCCAGGGTGATAAAGCCAAGGAAGCTCAGGATGCCGGTGCTGATTATGTGGGTACAGATGAGCTGGCTGAAAAAATACAGAATGGCTGGTTCGGTTTTGACGCGGCCGTAGCAACACCCGACTTAATGCGGATTGTGGGGAAACTGGGAAAGCTTTTAGGGCCCAGAGGACTTATGCCCAACGCAAAGGTAGGGACAGTTACTTTTGATGTAGGACAAACAGTAAAAGAAATCAAGGCTGGCCGCCTTGAAGTCAGGAATGACAAATTCGGGAATATCCATTTACCTTTGGGGAAAACCTCTTTCCCTGATAACCACCTGGTAGATAATCTTTTTTCCGTATTAGAAACCCTGATGAAAATGAAACCTGCCGCTGCTCGTGGGCGTTATATCAAAGGTATTACCCTTACCACGACGATGGGGGTCGGCTTGAAACTCGATCCCAATCAGACCATCAGCAGAATGGATAAACGAGCTGCCTGAGAGGAAGCATAGGGAAATATAAAGAGGAAATTATAACCGAATAAGGCCAAAGAACCGGGGGCCGTTGGGTTTAATTATCCCGGGGAGGCGAATTGTTCGTGAAGACTCCCCTGGAGTCTTTTTTTTTGCCTAACCTTTCATGAAACATTTAAGGGCAGTGTCGGAGGTACAATTATTCAAAATTGGAAGGTTAAAGGTTTATGCTTTTAGAGAGGAGCTACCCTGCCACTTTGTGGCGGCATCAAAGATGTTAAATGCAGTTGAGGGTTTGAGTATTTTTTTCCACTACTCACGACTCCCTACTCCCTACTCACTGCATTTACAAAGGAGGTTACGTCTTGGATAAAGAAATAAAGTCAAAACTCATCGAGGAAATGCTGAAAAAACTTGAAGAGAGTAAGGCGGTTTTCGTCTTCAACTATCAAGGTTTGAATGTTCATAATGCTGAAGATCTGCGTAAGGCTTTACGAGAAGCCAGTGGAGAGATGAAAGTGGTGAAAAATACCCTGGCCCGACTGGCTTTTGATCGAGCGAATATCGCTTATGACGATGATCTTTTGAAAGGCCAAAATGCTTATGCTTTCTCCTACATGGATTCTGTAGCTGTTGCCAAAGTTTTGTCTGAAATGGCTAAGAAAATGCCCCAGCTTGAAATCAGGGGTGGTTGGCTGAACAAATCCTTCATGGGTCTTGATGAGGTAAAACAACTTGCGAGCTTACCAAATCGGGAGACGTTGATTGCGCAAGTGGTGGGAGGGATATCTTCTCCACTTACTGGCTTGGTAGGTGTACTTCATGGAGTGTTGCGTCAGTTTGTTTGGGTATTACGATCTTTGGAAGAAAAAAAGCAGGAAGAAAAATAGGAGGTTACAAAAATGACAAAGGATGAAATTATTGAAGCAATCGGTAATATGACTGTTATGGAGCTTTCGGAACTAGTAAAAGCTTTGGAAGAAAAATTCGGTGTTTCCGCTGCGATGCCTATGGCTGCGATGGCCGCTCCAGCAGGAGGAGCCGCAGGAGCTGAAGCGGCTGAAGAGGAGAAAACCGAGTTTGATGTTATTCTTAAAGCTGCTGGATCTCAAAAATTACAAGTTATCAAAGAGGTTCGGGCGCTGACCGGTCTCGGGCTTAAGGAAGCCAAGGAACTGGTGGATACAGCTCCAAAACCGATAAAAGAAGCGATAACTAAAGAAGAAGCAGAGGAACTGAAAGCCAAGCTGGAAGGTGTGGGAGCGGAAATAGAGCTCAAATAAGCCTGCAGTCCGTGAGTTTTCCTATCATGTGTGTGAAATCCACTGAGAATTATTATTGAATAGGGGGGTCCTTTATCTAGGGCCCCCCAGTTTTTAAGTTTGCTTCTCTCGAATCACGACTTACGACTCACTGGCCACTCACTACTCACGGAATGAACATTGGAGTTGCATTCGTACATGGAAGAGAAACGCTTTGACAACCCACATTTATGGTTATTTCTTGTGGCGGTCATCTGGGGATTCAATTTCAGCATCGTAAAAGCGGGGGTTATGGAGTTGGGTCCTCTCTCTTTTTCATTTACCCGTTTTGTTCTCAGCGGTATCCTGATGCTTGTGGTTCTATGGCGCTTGGAAGGGTCGATAGGAATTGAGAGAAAACATCTCCCTTATTTCTTTTTACTGGGAGCCCTTGGTTTTGGTATTTACCAACCCCTCTGGAGTATTGGCCTGCAATTGGGATTAGCTTCACATTCGGCTGTCATTCTCTCTCTTTCTCCTGTAGTTGTGACCTTGTTGACATTTTTCCGCCGGGAAGAAGGTATCTTTTGGGTGAATGTTGTAGGGATAGGAGTAGGATTCCTGGGAGTCACATTTCTCGTTAGAGGAGGAGAGGGGAACCCCACCGCGGCTTCTTATATCATGAGGGGCAACCTCCTCACATTTATCGCTGCAGTGTGTTGGGGTATGTATTCCTACTTTGGCAGGAAAATGGTGCGTATATATTCACCTCTTAAGACGAGCACCTGGAGCATCATTTTCGGTCTAGTCATTATGTTTCCCCTTGCATTGAGTGAAATGCGGGATCTTGCACTTTCTCAATTTAATTCTACTGTAATATTTGCACTGTTTTACGGAACGGTACTGTCCTCCTTGCTTTCGTATATCATTTGGATGAACGGTGTGAAAAAATTGGGTGCGTCCAGGACGCTCTCCTATCAATATGTGATCCAAGTGGTCGGAGTAGTTGCAGCGTGGTTGATTTTTGCTGAACCCTTGGGTTGGAGGGTAATTGTAGGCATGTGTTTTATCAGCTTGGGTCTGTGGCTCTCACAAAAGAGAAAACCTCATTTCCGGTCCATCTCGATCTGATGAGATATACAGCCGTTCCCGCAATCTCGTGCAAGGATTGCGTGGTAGCTGTTAAAGCAGCTGGGTTGGGGAGAAGATCCCCCGAGGTAAATGGAACCCGATCATAAGTTGGATGTGCTGGAACAGTAATGATAGTACGTCCCGGAAGAAAGTGGGAAAAGGCCACTATGGAACGCCTCAAGTGAATATTCGATGTAACCAGGTATATTTTATCCCATTGTTTTTCCTCAATTATTGGAGCTGAGAACGCTGCGTTTTCCCACGTGGTGCTGGAGTGGTCTTCGATAAAAATATTATCCTCGGGAACCCCCCAGATTGTGAGTGTGTTTTTCATAAGTTGGGCTTCACCAGTTCCCTCGTGTTCCCACCCTGAGCCACCGCTGAGAAGAAAAGGAAGAGGCTGTTCTTTCCATAATTCAAAAGCCCGTTGGAGCCGCATAAGTGAATAAGGTCCCAATATAAGGGTTGGGTATGTGTCATCATAAATGCTTCCTCCGCCCAATACAACTATGGCCTGTGCATGCGGATCTGGCTTGAAATGCGTGATCTCATAAGGTGTTACCATAAGACGCACACCAGCCCCAGTGGTGAGAAAAAAGGCAAAGATTACAAGCACAAGGTATCCCTTTACAGGTTTTCCTCGAACGGCCGTGAAGACATACAGGATGAAGGGGATGGTTACAAAAAGACCGGGTAACCCGAAAAAAGCTCCACCTATTTTTCGCAGTGTATGTAACATTTTCTTCCCCTTTTTCACCGTATGTTATGCTTTAGCTTATTTTCTGGTATGATATCAGAAATAGTCAATAGAGGAGGAATTCCCGTGGGCTGGATTGTTCTGGTTATCATAGTTATTGCTGTCTTTTGGGTCATTGCCTTATATAACCGCCTTGTCATCAATAGAAATAAGGTGGATAATAGCTGGTCGCAAGTAGATGTCCAATTGCGCCGGCGTTATGATTTGATCCCTAACCTGGTGGAGACCGTTAAAGGATATGCGACACATGAAAAAGAAGTTTTTGAGAATGTAGCGCGGGCACGACAGCAAGCGATTCAAGCACAGGGTCCGGAACAGAAGGGACAAGCTGAGAATATGCTCACTGGAGCCTTACGTCAGCTATTCGCCGTTGCAGAGGCGTATCCTGTATTGCGTGCCAGTGAAAACTTTACCCAGCTTCAGCAGCAACTCCAGGATACGGAAAATAAAATAGCCTATGCACGACAATTTTATAATGATACGGTATTTATGTATAACACTTCGATTGAGAAATTTCCCGCAAGTCTTTTTGCCTCTATGTTCGGCTATGCTCGCCGTCCATTTTTCGAGGTCGAAGGAGAGGGGAGAGAGCCGGTATCGGTTAAATTTTAATGCAGGAGGTTGATGGCATTGGATGAGGTTGTTGTGCTTGCTCGATCCTTTTCCCGGGCATCATCGCTTCCCCGTGATATATTGGAAGAAGCGGGATTTATCGTAAACTTTAAAAAAGATCCTGAACCTGAAAATGAAGAGGTAGTGGCCGAACTCATTGGGAATGCTTCTGCTGTTATTGTTGGTGTAGATAAAGTAGGAGAAAAAGTTTTTACCCGCTGTCCACATCTTAAGGTTGTTTCAAAACATGGAGTAGGAGTGGATAATGTGGACCTTGATGCGGCTCGTAAACATAGCATTGTGATAGCCAACGCCCCAGGTACGAACTCAGAATCAGTTGCTGATATGGCATTCGCTTTACTGTTAGCATTGGCGAGGCGTATACCCTATTTTATTGAACAGGTGAAACAAAAAGTATGGAGTTCGTCAGGGTTTGCGGTGGAATTGGAAGAAAAAGTCTTAGGCGTAATAGGATTCGGACGCATAGGAAGAGGGATAGCTACTCGAGCACAGGGGTTTGGTATGAAAGTTGTGTTTTATGATCCCCTGGTGAGTGAGGAGAGAGTATTCAATAAAGTTTCACTTGAGGAACTTTTTCGCAGTGCAGACTTTGTCTCCCTGCATGCCCCCCTGGTGGGTGAGACCAGGAATATGGTTAACCGGGAAATGCTTTCATTGATGAAAAAAGATGCATATCTTATCAATACCGCTCGTGGTGAACTTATCGATGAAAAAGCTCTTTACACCTTTCTCAAGAAAGAGAAGATTGCGGGAGCTGCCCTCGATGTATTTACCGAAGAACCTCCCTTTGACAACCCGCTGTTAACGCTGCCCAATGTGATTGCTACACCTCATGTGGCTGCACATACTCGTGAAGCCAATAGTAAAATGGGCACTATAGCTGCCCGCAATATTGTGAATGTATTGCAGGGTAAGGAGCCTATTTACCGGGTTGTGTGAATATCTATGAAAAAACATGGTTGGAGCAAAATGGGATATGCTTTTCTCTTGCTCCTGTTATTTTCAGTATACATATGGCATTGGTCCCCAAGCGTCCATGTAGTGAAACGTGTTATCGGTATTTCCATGGTTGAGCTTCAGGATGGAGAGATTATCCGCTATATTGGTGTTGATGATGAAGTAATATACCCGAATGCCGTTGAATTGCATCGAAATCTGGTTGAAAATAAGAGGGTAGAACTCGAATTCGATATACTGGAAGAAGATGAGCAGGGAAGGATGTGGGCGTATCTCACTTTAGACGGTTTAATGATTAACGAGTGGTTGGTTGCAAATGGGTATACGCGGGCATCGTTTTCCCCTCCGAACATGAAGCATGCTGATCGAATTCTACAGATGGAAGAGGAAGCTCAAAGGCTTGGTATAGGTATTTGGGAAAAAGAAGAATGATGCCCGCCTTTTAAAGGGTGGGCATCATTCAAGTGAGTTTTGTTACATATTGGCGAGCAATTTCAGAAAGTTCCTTCCATTTTTTTTCCTGGATAATTGTCGCATCAACCAGTTTACCCCCCACACCTAGGCATGATGCACCAGCTTTGATAAATGCCTGTAAATTGTCAAGGTTGATTCCTCCAGTTGGGCACAATTTTATTTGAGGGAAAGGCCCCTTGAGAGCTTTGATATATTCCGGACCCAGGTTTGAAGCAGGGAACACCTTAACACATTCTGCTCCGTGATCCCACGCGGAAAGCACTTCAGTCGGAGTAAGAGCACCAGGAATTACGGGTAAATCATAGCGATGGCACATCTTTATACAATCAATATTCAGCGATGGCGTAACAATAAACTGAGCACCACTGAGAATGGCCAGACGTGCGGTTTCCGTGTCAAGTACAGTACCAGCTCCAAAAAGAATATCATCTTTCTTTGAGCGGACTTCTTCCAATACCTTCAGGGCTCCTGGTGTTGTCATGGTAACCTCGATACAAGCAATGCCACCTTCTTGAAGGGCGGACACGGCATCCGTGAGAGATGCAGACTCTCTCGCTCTGATGATAGCCACAATTTTTTTCTTTTCAATAAAATGTGTTACTGAGAAACGATCTGGAAAATTCATTATTTGCCTCCTTTCTCAATGCAGTGTATATGCGTATATGCGTAAATGCGAGGATGCGTGCATTACCAGTGGTCGGTGATCAGTGAACGATAATCAGAAACTGATCGGTGAATGAAAAATTTTACCATTCGACTCACGACTTTTGAAAGGTAGTATTAGGAGTCAGAATGGGAAAATGCTTGGAAACCCCTTACGAATTTCAAATCTTCTCACCGCCCACAGGGCATTCCCCATTTCCCCGTCTCACCTTTCCCGCTTCACCTTCCCCTGACCTAACACGACTCACGGTCTTCAGCCACTTCCCCGTTTTTTTCCAAAATGTTCAGTGATGAAAGGAATACATTATAAATACATTATAAAGGGATAGCTAAAAAGATCATTATCAATACGTCTACATTATTCACTATTCTATCATATCATTTCGACATGTCATCTTAGAATATTTTTTAAGTCGGAATTGCTACATATGGTATTACAAGGCTCTTAGGATGCCGGGCATTATGAATATGCAGAGGTAAAGCATATGAGGAAATTAAAAAAATAATACCTTGACAACTAAGTAAAATTGCGTAAAGATTATAACAACTGAAGAGAACGATAATACTCTTTAAAAAAACAGGTTAAAACTTCATAATGCAAACTCCTCTATATATTAAGGTCGGTGATGTTTTAAAAAAGGAAATTCAGGAAGGTACGTACCAGGTTGGAGAACTCCTTCCTACAGAAGATCAATTGGAAAAGCGATTTTCCGCAAGCCGTACCACCATACGAAGTGCTTTGGGGAAGCTGGAAAGAGACGGACTTATCATTCGGAAGCAAGGCAAGGGAACCATCGTTCGGGAAGCTAAACCCATACAAAATCTCAACCTTCTTACTTCGTTTACTGAGACCCTGAAAGAAAAAGGGATAGTGGTAGAGACTGGTGATCTTTCAGTGGAGCTTATTTCTCCTCCCCCAAAAATTGCCCATGCGCTAAACCTTGCTAAAGGTCAGAAAGTATACCTCGTTCGCAGGACCCGTATTGCCGATGGCTATCCAATAGCTTTCATGAGTAATTATCTGGTTGCAAACATAGTCCCTCAATTGGAAAAGCGAAAGGATTTACTCAGAATAAAAGGATTGTATCAAATTCTGGAAGAGGATTATAACCTGAAGCTTGTCCGGGCGCAAGAGACCATAGAGTCATACTTAAGCGGTCCGCTAGAAATGGATATTCTTCAACTAACAGAGCGAATTCCTGTTTTTCATACTGTTCGCACTACCTATTTACCTGAAGGAAAACCTTTTGAACTGGTGGTTTCAATAATAAGGGCTGACAGGTATGAATATCGAGTGTACCTGGAGAATCGGCCACAACGATAAAGGAGGTTCAATAATGAGCCACCTCAAGAACCGTAATATTTTTTCAGTAAAAGCAGAAAGTGGAAATAACACCTGGCGGGATGTTATGGAAAAAACCGGGAACACAGTGGTAAGGGATACCCTTATGCTTTTGAAAGACAGCGAGTGTGAATCAGGAAGACTCAATGTTGGATATACGACAATTTATCCACATTGCAGCACAAAGGGGCATGAACATCCTCCCATGGAGGAAGTGTATTATGTACTGTCAGGTAAGGGTATTATGGACATCTAAGGTGAAGAGAAATTTGAAATAACCGCTGGTGACGTAGTGTATGTTCCCTTTGCAAAATTTCACCGCACCGAGAATCCTCATGATCTTCCCCTTTCTTACGTGTGGGTAACGGTTAAAAAAGAGGTCTGACAATGAGCTCCAAAGGTGGAGTATTGGTAGTTGATATTGGAACAGAAAGTATTCGCTCTGCCCTTGTAAACGACAAAGGAAGTGTAGTCGCTTTGGAAGGAGCGGGTCCACATTTTGTCTCTCCCTCGCCTGGATGGGCAGAGCAGAGTCCCGTTGAATGGTGGGATTTGACATGTCAAACCATACGCTCTCTCCTTCATTCGAACCCGGATTTCGATGTACTCGCCATAGGGGTTGGAGCACAGATGCACGCGGTGATCCCCTTGGACAAAAAGGGAGAAGTACTTTTGGAGCGAGTTCCTATCTGGTGTGACAAAAGATCGGAAAACGTATGCCGGGAAATACGGGAGAAACTTTCTCCGGATGAACAGGTTACAAAAGCAGCCAACCTTCTCCTTCCCGCGTGGACAGGGCCGAAGATGCGCTGGGTTAAAGCGAATCAGCCCGAAGTTTATGAACAGACGGATGTTTTTCTCACTGCCAAGGATTATATTAATTTCCGTTTGACCGGTGAACGTTATACCGACCATTCAGAGGCCTCAGGGAGTTTTCTTTATTCCTGGGAAAATCGAGATTGGGATGAGGAACTGCTTGAAATTTTTGGATTAGAGCAGGAAAAGCTTCCTAATATTATTTCCTCCGCGGAGGTAGTAGGCAAAATTCTTCCTGCAGTTGCAGAAGAATTAGCTATAAGATCAGAGATACCTGTGATCTGTGGAGCTGGTGATATGTTGTGTCTCTTGTTAGGAGCGGGTATGACCCGACATGGTGCTTCCTGTGATGTAACCGGTACCGCGGCAGACGTTTCGGTATTTTCACCCCGGCCGCTGTTAACCCAACGCTTGATGAATCTTCACCATGCGGTGGAAGGATGGATCAGTTTCGGCATTCTCGATAGCGGTGGTGGAAGTATGAAATGGCTACGGGATGCCATCTTCCGACAGGAAGAGCATAAAATATCCTATGCTGATATCGACAAAATCGCTGGCCGGGTTCCAGCTGGTTCAGAAGGGCTTCTTTTTTTCCCATATCTCATGGGAGAGCGTTTGCTGGGATCTTCGTTAGCACGTGGATCATATTTCGGAATTCTTCCGGGTCATGACATCAAACATTTTGCACGGTCCGTAATGGAAGGTGTGTGTTTTGATTTAAAAATGAGCCTTGACGAAATAGAGAAATTATACCAAGGCAACATCCGGGAAATGTCGATCATCGGTGGTGGGGCAAACAGTGATTTGTGGTGTCAGATCAAGGCCGATGTGTATGAAAAGGAAATGTATACATTAACTGAAGCGGAAGGGGGAATTGTAGGAGCGGCACTTTTGGCTTTTTCTGCATTGGGAAACTACACTGTTGCTGATATAGCTTCGGGCTGGTTGAGAGAGAAAAAGCGCTTTGTTCCCACTTTTGCTAACCAGAAATATTATCGTTCACAGTACCGTTTGTTTTGTGAATTCCATCGAATTTTCCAGGAAGCTTATCGTTTTTATGGAGAACAAGAATGAAAAGAGAGGAGAAATGATATGCAGCACTTCAACTCGTTTATAAATGGACGCTGGGTCGAAGGCGAAGGTCATATAGAAGTTACAAATCCCTCCAATGGGGAAGTTTTCGCGACGGTTTCCAAGGCAACACTCAACCAGGTTAAAGACGCCATTGATGGGACACACAAGGCCTTTAAATCATGGTCGAGACGGTTTGCCCTGGAACGCAGCCGGCTCTTGTTCAAAGCGGCACAAAAAGTACGGGAGCAGGCTGGGGAAATCGGAGATCTTCTCGCCAGGGAACAGGGGAAGGGAAGAGTTGATGCGCGTAAAGAAATCGAAAGTGCAGCAGATTGTCTGGAGTATTACGGATGCCTCGCGGTCAATATCCTGGGTGAGGTTCCCCCACATAACGCTCAAAATCTGCGCAGCATTGCTATCCGTCAACCGGTAGGGCCGGTGGTTGCCATAGCGGCATGGAATTATCCAGTGAGTCTTATTTCCTGGAAAGTGGCTCCTGCTCTCGCTGCCGGATGCTCGGTTATTGTCAAACCGTCTCGGGAAACCCCTCTATCGACCATTGAATTTGTACGTGCTTGCAACGAAGCTGGCCTTCCGGATGGCCTTCTCAACGTGATAAGTGGTGATAATTCGGTAATCAGTGGTGAGGTATTTGCCAATCCTCTTGTGAGATTGGTCGCTCTTACCGGGTCTACAGGCACAGGTAAAGAGTTCATCCGGGCTTCAGCGACAACGGTGAAACGCCTTATACTTGAACTGGGGGGTCATTCACCCCTTTTGGTTTTTGCTGATGCCGATATAAAGCGAGCGGTAAAAGACGGTGTGAAACGCAGTTTCCGCAACGCTGGGCAAATTTGTAATTCCGTGAACCGAATTTTTGTTGAGGAAAGCATAAGGGAACAATTTATCGATGCTTTTGTGGAGACAACAAGAAAACTCAGCATTGGCGATGCCTTCGAGGAACCGGTTCCGGATCTTGGTCCTATGGTGAACCAAGCTGGGGTTGAGCGAATGGAGGAATTTACTGCTGATGCTTTAGGTAAGGGAGGGAAGATTCTGTGTGGGGGCAAAAAACCTGCAGGGGAGAAATTCACAAAGGGGTGTTATTTCGAACCCACGGTTATTACTCAAGTTCGGCCGGATATGCGAGCGGTTGCCGAGGAGCCCTTTGGACCCATTGTCACTATTGATGGTTTCAGCGGACAGGAAGAGGCGGTCGCCAAAGCGAACGATACTCCCTATGGTTTAGTGGCTTACGTCTATACATCGGATATGAAAAAAGCGGCTTATTGTGTTGAAAATCTCGATTGGGGAAATGTGGCTGTAAATAATGTCAACCCTGACAGCTTGTTCGCACCTTATGCAGGGTGGAAAGAAAGTGGTATCAGTTTAGAGCTCGGTCACTACGGACTAGATGCTTACCTCGAGTGGAAACATATCAAAGTCGAGGTAGAGTGACACAGAAGCGTGTATATCGAAGGGGAGGTGATAAGAAAAAAAGTAAGGTTCTGTGGTACACGGATCACTGTAGAAGCTGTGTACTAAAGGGCGTAATGCCCAAGGAAAGAGGAGGTAATAACAGTGAAAAGGATAATTATTCTGTGCGTTGTAGTGGGTTTCTTGTTCGGCGGCTTGGCTGCAGCTCAAGAGTATCAATTTGCTACCTATGACGAACAACCCTATGCAGGACAAACTATCAATGTAGCTTTAGTTGCCGAACCCAGATCAGATGCACTCAGGGAACTTTTACCGGAATTTGAGGAATTAACAGGAATTCAAGCCACTCTTGAAATTCTGCCCTATCCAACGCTGCAGGAAAAACAGGCTGTTTCAGTAACACAAGGCATTGGTGCATATGATGTAGTACATGTGGATTGTGTATGGGTTGGTCAGTATGCGGGTTTGGGATGGGTAGTTCCGGTTGAAGAATATATCGAACGTACCAACCTGGAAGTGCTGGCTCTGGGTGATTTTATTCCATCGGTGCTTGACGAACAAGGTTCCTGGGAAGGGGAGATCTATGGGCTTCCTTTCATCCAGGCAGTTTTCGGTCTGCACTACCGGACAGACATATTTGACGAGTTCGGATTGGCTCCTCCTCAAACATGGGACGAACTCCGCGATACGGCAGCATATCTTACCGAAGAGCTCGCGGACCGTGATATGGTTGGAATCACTTTCATGGGAAGACGGGGTGTACAGGCTCAATGTACTTACAACAACATGTTGTGGTCTTTCGGGGGAGACTGGTACGATGAGGATTACAACCCTACCATCAACAGCCCTGAAGCGGTTGCGGCCCTCGATTATTTCCAGACATTGATTCCGTACGCTCCCTCCGGAGTTTTGACCTATGACTGGGCGGAAAACGCTGATGCCTTTGCGCAGGGAATGGCGGCCATGAACCTGCAATGGCAGAACTCAGCTCCACTTGCCCAGGATCCGGCTCAATCAGTGATTGTTGATTTGTTTGATTTTACCTTGATACCAGGTGTTGAACAGGAAGACGGCTCAATTTACCGCACTCCCACTTTCGGGGGGTGGGGTTTGATGATTCCGCATGATGCGCGTAATCCGGAAGCTGCATGGGAATTTATCGTATGGGCTACATCTCCCGAGATGGAAGTGAAGCTTGCTTATTCTATGCCAGGATCAAGATATTCTTCCCTGGAAAACCCGGAGCTGGCAGCACAGTACGTTGAATATGACGGTATGCTCGCCTCGTTGCCTATTGCCAAGGGACGCCCTCGCATCGCCGCTTATTCAGAGCTTGCAGACGCCCTGGAAGTCGCTATTTCGGAAGCAAAGACCGGTATCAAGGATTCTCAAAGCGCTTTAGATGACGCCAACGTTCGATTTGAAGAAATATTGCGTGCCTGGGGACATCTCGAGTAGAGAGAGGTGCAATAATAAGAGGACGCATCCCCCCTCCGCGCCCTTTGGGGCGCGGAGGATGTGTAAAAACAGCAAGAGGGGTGACTGATGCGAAAAATAAGATCTGAGAAATTCGCTCCTTTTATCTTTATCGGCCCGGCTGTCATCATACTTCTTCTTATTGTCATTTTCCCCATAATATATTCCTGGAGTTTGAGTTTCGCTGAGTGGAATTTAATGAGGGGAGGGGACTGGCGTTATGTAGGGTTGCGGAATTATATCTACACACTCACGCAAGATCCGTATTTTTACACTTCGTTAAGAGTTACAGTATCCTTTATCATCGCCGCTGTGGGTATAGAGTTTCTATTGGGTTTGGTGATAGCTCTCCTTCTTACCCGTCCTATCAAACGGGTTGGCCTTTACCGGACAACCCTGGTTATCCCCTCCACCATGACGCCGGTTGTGGTTGGAATCATCTGGCGCTTGCTCTACAACCCGGAACTGGGAACCCTTAATTATTTCTTGAGGTTGTTCGGGCTCCGTCCCCTCAATTGGCTGGGAGACCCACAAATAGCGCTTTCATCTGTGATTGTGGCCGATGTCTGGCAGTGGACCCCTTTTGTCGCCCTTATTTTACTGGCCGGTTTACAATCCCTTCCACGGGAACCGTATGAAGCCTCCATCGTTGATGGCGCGAGTGTGTTCCAAACTTTCAGATTTATCACCTTCCCCCTCCTCCTTCCCACGATCATTGTGGTGCTTCTCCTGCGTATCATGGATGCCTTTAAGACATTCGACCTTGTGTTTGTGCTTACCCAGGGAGGACCGGGGATGACTACGGAGTTGCTCAGCTATTATACATACCGGTATGGATTCAAATTTTTTCATATGGGGCGAGCCGCGGCCATGTCTCTCATTATCTTTGCTATTGTGTTCGTGATAACCCAGATATTTTTGAAATACTACCGGGCAGGTGAGGA
>SKXZ01000204.1 GCA_007128145.1 Candidatus Nitricultor lacus
CACAGATGGAAAAACGCTGCATATTTCAAGATATACTTCTCCTTTCGCCCCTTTTTTCTCAACTATCGAACACCGGGCGGCTGCTGTTGGTATCCGACCAGGGAATACAAGAGGACAACCAACATAATAACAAAGCCGGAAACAACATATTGCACAAAAAAGTGTATTCCAAGAAAAGTCAGTGCATTGGCAATCAAACCAAGAAAAATCGCTCCCGCTACAGAACCCCCGATTCTCGCGATTCCACCGTAAAGGGCCGTTCCCCCGATGATTACCGCCGCAATAGTGTGAATTTCAAAACCCTGGCCCACCAAACCATGGATTGCATTCAACCGGCCCAGCATCATGATGCCGGCTAATGCAGCCAGTAAACCGTTAAAAGCATACTGGTACACTTTGTATCTTTCCACGGGAATTCCGGCTTCTGTTGAAGCCTTCCGGTTACCCCCGATAGCAATTGTGTAGCGCCCGAACTTCGTCCATTTCATGAGAAAATACCCCAAAAGAGCGATGAGCAGTGCAGCTATAATGGGTACCGGAATAGTTCCGAAAATCCTATGCGCCCCCAAAAAACGCACTGCGGGAGAAAAACGAAAGAGGGTATGACCTTCAATAATAACCAACACCAAACCATTGTAAGATATCCATGTCGCCAAGGTTGCGATGAAATCAGGTAATTTGAGTTTTGTCACCAGTATCCCGTTAAATGAGCCTAGAACAAGGCCCATGCCGAAGGTGAGAACAATCGCGAGAAGCTCGGGAATATCAGTAAATTTAATTAACCACCCCAGCGTTAAGGCTGACATACCGGTCATCGCGCCAACAGAGAGGTCTATCCCTCCTCCGGTTATAACAAACGTCATTCCGGTAGCCAAGACAATAAATACCGATGCTTGAACCAAGATATTACGGATATTACCTATACCAAGCCATTCTGGACGGACAATGCCCATAAAAAAAGCAAAGAGAAGGATTCCCGCCCACGGTCCGATCATTGTTGCCCAGTAGGGAATGGGGCGGCCCGCTATTTCCCGGTCCATAAACCGGCTTCCATGAGTACCAATGAAAGGTTCAGCTCCCTTATTCATATGCTTTCACCTCCTTTGTCCTATCTCCGAATACCATGAGTTTCACGACTTCATCAGGAGTTAATTCCTTTGTCGGAGTGTCCGCTACTTTCTTTCCTCTATGGAGCACCACCACTCGATCGGCCACCGAATAAACATGTTCGAGATTGTGACTTATGACGATAACGGCAATATTATTTTCACGCAACTTTCGAATGATATCCAAGGTGCGCTTTACTTCCTCGACCCCCAGAGATGCCATCGGTTCATCCAGGATGACCATTTTGGCTTCTGAATATATAGCCCGGGCCAGCGCAACTGCCTGCCGCTCACCACCTGAGAGGTTAAACACCGGTTCCCAGCGGTTTTTAAAATCGATGCCAAGCTGTTCCCACAATATTCTCTCTGCTTCTTTCTGCATTGTTTTGAGATTCAAGACGGGGAAAAAACCAAATCTTTTTTTGGTAAGCTCTTTTCCGAGGAAAACGTTTGAAGCTGCATCAAGCGTCCCTACCAGTGAAAGATCCTGGTATAAGGGTTCGATTCCCAACCGTTGGCTGTCAGCTCGGTTCCGTATCTCAACCAGATTCCCTTCAAATCGTATTTCTCCATAATCAGGCCGGTAAATACCAGTGAGAATTTTTATCAGGGTAGATTTTCCTGCTCCATTTTCTCCTAACAAACCTACAACTTCTCCTCGCTTGATAGAAAAATCAACGGAATCCACAGCACGCAGGCCGCCGAAATTTTTTGTAATCCCTCGCATTTCAACCAGTGCTGAGTCATTACCATTCATTGTCATCGTCCCTCATGTTTAGTAAAAGCGAGCGGTCCTGAAGGACCGCCCCGCTCTCGAAAAAATGATCTTCGAACACATAATTTACCGGTATACCTCGAGGTCCCCGCTGTAACGGAAGGCATATTCTAGTATCTCGTCTATATCTTCCTCGGTGAAGCTGTCGTCAACAAGCTGCATTTCACCCGCAAATACAAGAGGAATATGGTCTCTTCGACCTTCGAGATCATATTTGATCATCTCAGCCAGTGATACGCCCCAATCATCCTGCATCCGCATTACAGTGGCATGGAGATTTCCTTCAAGGAGGTGGACCTGTTCTTCGGCGCCGCCTCCCCATCCATTGATGAGTACTTCTCCGGCCTTATCCAGAAAATCAAGGGCCTCCACCGCCCCAATAGCCATGGCGGTGCTCACTATATGGATGTGGTTGACATCCGGGTAGGCACCCATGATGTCAAGTGTCGCGTCAAATCCTAAGTCACGGCGCCAATTGGCATAGACTTCATGTACTATCTCAAACCCTGCTTCTTCGAAATACTGCTTTGGTATGCCTGAACGCTGGTCGTCTGTTATTCCCGGTATGCCCCGGATATGTGCCACTTTTGGTACTCCTTCAACTTCTTCCTGCAAACGATCAACGAAATACTGACCCAGTATGTGACCGCCTTCTGCATGGGAGAAGCCAACGTATGCCAAAGGCTGCATACCGTCAGGATAGCGTTCAGTCCCCCAATCTTTCAAAGGTGTTGTGTAATTCCAAACAATGATTTCCGTACCAGGAGCTTGAATAACTTCTTCTATTGCCGTCATCTGTACGAGTATTTCTGTGGGACCGAGAATAATATAATCGAAACCCCGCTCCAAAGCCGTCTCAATATGGGCCAATTGGAGTGCATGGTCGTCATGCTCGGTCCCGAAAACATCGAGTTCATAGGGTATTCCCAAGTCTTCAAGGCGCCCGACAAGGCCGGCGTGTCCCCTCGCCCAAGCGTCAGAAAGATCAAGGCTTGGAAATATCATCGCGATCCTTACCGGTACATCGAGTTCAACAGTGAGAGGTACAGGATCCTGGCGAACAATATCCCTGAAATATTCAAGCAGTTCTTCATCGTATCCTTCTATCTCGTAATGTTCCCAGAAATCTCTTTCATCTGACCAGGCAAAACCGCCACCCACCAGCAAAAATACCGCTATCACGATTCCAACCAGAAACATCTTAGTCATGTTTCTCATTATCTTTCCTCCTTTCGCACTCATACGCACACACATTGATCAAGTTACCCGCAACTCCTGGAGTAATGTATTTCCTCTAGATAGTCCCCTATCATCACCTCCCTTTGACCACTTCAATCATGTAAGCGATTCATTCGAAACCTTGTGCAGTATTCTCGGCCTACCATGCAGTGTATCCTCCATCTACGCTGAATATTGAACCCGTAGCGTATCCCAGCGACTCACATGCTAACATAAGGATTGCAAAAGCTATTTCTTCTGGTCGCCCAAGTCGATTCAAAGGTCTACTGTTCTCCAAACGCTTTCTTATCTCCTCGGGCTTATCTTCTTTCGATAAAGCATGTTCAACCAAAGGGGTAAAGGTGGTACCCGGACACACACAGTTCACACGGATTCCATAAGGAGCCAAGTCAATCGCACAACTTTGTGTTATAGATACAACAGCGGCTTTCGTCAGGTTGTATATAACCTGTTTTTTTATGCCCACTAGCGCCGCTTCTGATGCAACGTTTATGATGGAACCATTTATCCCGCCGCTTACCATGGATTCAGAAACATAGCGGCTCATCCAAAGAACACCATTGATATTCACAGCTATCATCTTCTCCACTTGTTCCGGTTCGACCTCGAGGATATCTCCATGCGCGTACAGCGCCGCATTATTTACCAAAATATCTATACCGTTGAAAAACTTGTATGCCTGGTCAACGCTGTCTTTTACCGATTCCCTTGATTGGAGGTCCGTGGAAAAATATTCTGCCTCTCCTCCCTTATTCTTGATTTCTTCAACAACTCTAAAAGTGTTTTTTTCGTCAATATCAACAATCCCTACCTTCACTCCTTCATTCGCGAACAGCTTCGCTGTAGCTTCTCCGATTCCCGACGCTCCACCAGTAATCAATGCTCCCTTCCCTTTCAAGCCCAGATCCATTTCTACCTCCTCAGTCCGTCTCACTTCTCACTGAATGTAATCCACTTCTCCATTTCCCGTTTATAAAAAAGATTGTCATTGCGAGCCAGAGGCCCGGAAAGCGGGCCGTACATGAGTATATGCGTAAATGAGTAAAGGGGTAGAAACTACAGTAATCTTTTGATTGCATTATCCATGC
>SKXZ01000115.1 GCA_007128145.1 Candidatus Nitricultor lacus
AAATATGTGAAAGACGAGCAGGGCTTACGAGAGAGCATCGAGCGTTGGAAGGGGAAAGAGGCAATAGGTGTCGATACTGAAACAACCGGTCTGGATTTTTTTAATGATCGTGTACGCCTTTTGCAATTGGCGGTTCAAAGTGAACCAACCCTGGTCATTGACTGTTTCACCTTAACCCAAAACAGCAAAAAAATACTTTGCGGGTATCTCCTCAAACCAATAACAAAAATTTTTCACCACGCAAAGTTTGATCTGCATTTTTTGGAGAGCGCAGGCATAAAGACAGGACCTCCCTATTTTGATACCATGCTTGCTGCGCAAATATTGGATTCAGGGAGAAGGGAAAAAGGATTCTCTCTAGCAGAAACCGTTCAAGAATGGCTCGGTTGGAATATTAACAAGGACCTGCAAAAAAGCAACTGGAATGAAAGCCTCACCGAAGATCAGATTGCCTATGCCGCACAAGATGCGAATATACTTCTTCCTTTGTGGCAGAAGCTTGGAATGGAACTGGAGCGGAAAAACCTCAAAAGAACTGCGGAGTTGGAGAACCTTTGTGTTGCTGCGCTGGTGGCCATGGAACGGCGGGGAATGCCGATAAATCTTGACTGTTGGGAGAAATTATCTTTGTCGGTTGAAAAAAGCAAACAACAGGCAGAGAAGATGTTGCGTGAGGCCATAAGACATGCTTTACCTGAACACGACGAACAAGACACCTTCCAACTCAATATCGACAGCCAGCCTCAAGTGTTATCCCTCCTGCAAAAAATTGGTTTGCCTCTTAAAAGCACTTCCCGGAGGGAACTCTCTCCTTTAGCTCAACAATATCCTGTGGTGGCTGCACTTCTTGAATACAGGCGATCAGCCAAGCAATCCCAGGGGTTTACTCAAAGCCTCATAAGATATGTTCACCCCCGAACAGGGAGAATTCACCCACAATACAAACAGATCGGTACGGCCACTGGAAGATTGTCGTGTCGGAGTCCTAACCTTCAACAGATACCCCGTGATCCGGCATTTCGTTCCTGTTTTGCAACGGGTGAAGACAGGTGCCTCATCATTGGTGACTATTCTCAAATTGAGCTACGAGTTTTGGCAGAAATAACTAAAGACCCACGCATGAAAGACGCGTTTCAAGAAGGAAATGATCTTCATCAACTCACTGCATCTCTTATGCTGAACAAACGATTGGCAGCAGTTACCCGGCAGGAACGGAATAGAGCGAAAGCGGTCAATTTCGGTCTTATTTACGCCATGGGGGAACGGTCACTACAATCCTATGCCCAAAGTGCTTTTGGGGTTGAAATGAGCAAGAAGGAAGCTCATGTTTTTCGCAAGCGTTTTTTTGATGCATACCCAGCAGTGCATCGTTGGCAGGAAACACTTCGACACGATATGCCGAATGAAATCAGAACCCTGGGAGGCCGGCGAAGATTGTGGGTAAGAGGACCTCGTTTTACTGAATTATGCAATACTCCTATCCAGGGAACCGCAGCTGATATCATGAAAGAAGCATTGAGCATGCTACCGGATGCTCTCAAAGAATATAAGGCCTGGCCCGTTGCCACGGTGCACGATGAAATTGTTTTGGAAGTCATAAAAGAAGAAGCGCAGAAAGTAGCTGACGCACTGAGAAAGTGCATGGTCCAAGCAGGGGAAAAATATATTCAAACAGTCCCTGTTGAAGCCGAAATTACGATATCAACCGACTGGTCTAAACAAACGGAACTGTATCGAGAGGAGCCAAGATAATGGAAATGACAAACGTGGTTATCACAGGCCCCCCTATTCAATCAAACACTGTTAATAATGTGTAAATATTCCTCAACAAGTTTTTCCGCATGGGCAAGGTCCCGTGATTCTGAAAAAACCCTGAATAATGGCTCGGTTCCAGAAGGACGTACCAGTATCCATGAATCATCATCAAAAACGACTTTGAAACCGTCGAGTGTTATACGGTCAGGATAAGACGCTGTCACCGAATCGATTTTACGTATTATGTCTTCTTTTTTCCCTGGTTCAACGGAGACTTTTTTCTTCACCTGGTGGTAGGATGGAAGTTCTGCCAGGATTTCCTTTAAAGATTTTCCACTGGTAGCCATAATATCGAGAATCCAGGCCGCAGCTATGGCTCCGTCTCTTCCCCAAACAAAATCCGGAAATATCATTCCTCCGTTTTCTTCACAGCCGAATATTCCATCGGTTTCCTGCAGTGCTTTGGCTACCAGGCGATCGCCCACTGCGGTAGTGATAAAACGCCGGCCTGTTTTGTGAGCAATTTCCTTGAGAAGGTGGGTTGTCGCTACAGTGGTAACGATAGGACCAGGTCCCATTCTCTTGGCCAAGGTGTCAGCTACAAGACTGACGCTGTAATCACCTGAAACAAATATTCCTCCATCTCGAACTATGATAAGCCTGTCACCGTCACCATCCTGGGCGAAACCCACGTCGAAATCGCCATGTTTCATAAGGGTGGTGAGATCAGTCAGATTCTGAGGGGTAGGTTCGGGGTTTCTTCCTGGAAAGCGACCGTCAGGATGAGCATTCAAGCTCACTACCCGGCAACCCAGTTCGCTGAGGAGTAAAGGGGTGATGAGAGAAGGTGAGCCGTTTGCACAATCAATAATAACCCGGTACGAGCGACTGCGGATTTCCTCGGCATTCACCTTTGAGACAATGGCCTCTATGTAATCCTGGTTTACAGGTCTTTTCACTGTTCCTTGAGGGATGGAAGACCAGGCAACTCTCCTGAAGTTTTCCTTAAAGTAGAGTTCTTCTACAACAGCCTCCTGTTCTGGATCTAATCCTTTTCCGCTTTTTTCCATGAGTTTGAGTCCATTCCATTCAGGGGGATTATGGCTTGCGGTCACCATCGCTCCCCAATGACTCCATTGCCGGCAAGCCCATTGCAAGGTCGGGGTAGCGGTAATCCCGATTTCAATAACCTTGCATCCGCATGACATTAACCCGGCAATAACAGAATGATACAGCATTTCACTGCTTTTTCTGGGATCTCGCCCGACCACAACCGTATCCCCTTCAATGAATGTTCCAAAGCTGAGTATCAGGCGGTTAACCATTTCTGGAGTGAATACTTCATTCGCGATTCTTCGTATTCCAAAAGTCCCGAACAGCTTTCCCATTGAGTGCCTCCTTTTCTTTTTATAAATACAGGCATATCCATTATAATAAATCAAAAGTGCAAGCAAAAGAGAGGAGCTCTTGAATGAGGGATAAAATTGAAGCCATTTCACAGATAAGTGAATTGGTGATATCCGATATGTACTTTGAAGATGTTCTTCGCCTTATTGTTACCATAACAGCCCAGGTTATGAAATCCAATATATGTTCTTTAATGCTATTGGATGAAAAAACAAAGGTTTTAGAAATCAAGGCGACGCAATCTGTAAGTGAAGCATATAATAGGAAACCGCCTCTTAAGCTGGGAGAAGGAATTGCCGGGCGCGTTGCCTTGGAAGGAAAACCCATCATAGTTCACGATGTGAAGCGTGATCCCAGGTATTATAACAAAGAAATCGCTGAAAGAGAGAACCTGCATTCTCTCATCAGCTTACCTTTATTGGTTAAAGGAAAGACGGTGGGAGTTTTGAACCTGTATACCTCTGAATTGAAGGAGTTTTCGGAAGAAGAGGTAAAAATACTGACAACTATTGCGAATCAAGCAGCTGTGGTTATAGAAAAATACCGGTTACTTGTGGAAAGCGAAGCAGTGAAGAACGAGTTGGAAGCTCGGAAAAAAATTGAACGAGCCAAAGGTCTGCTTATGGAAGAATTCGGTATCAATGAAGAAGAAGCGTATAAGCGAATACAGAGATACAGTATGAACAAACAAAAAAATATGAAAGAGGTCGCAGAAGCTATTATTATGACCGCGGAAATGAAAAAAAAGCTCTGAATTCAGCTCTTTTTGCCCAGCAGCCAGGAAATAACAAATATTCCTGTGGCTGTTAAGACTATTGTTGCACCGGAGGGAGTATCCAGAAAGTAAGACAGGAAAAGGCCGATCAAGCATGATGCCACACCGATGAGCGTAGAAACACCCAAAAGAGCTTTGAAATTTTCTGTTAAATACATAGCAGCGGCTGCGGGGATGACGATCAAAGCAGAGACCAGAATAATTCCTACCACCCGCAATGAAACAACGATAGTCAATGCCGCAAGTCCGATGAGAAGGTGAT
>SKXZ01000105.1 GCA_007128145.1 Candidatus Nitricultor lacus
ACAGACACCACACAGGTACAATTTTTTCTGTGCACGGGTACAGGCTACATAAAACAAACGTTCCAGTTCTTCTTCCTCGTCCTTTCTCTCCAACGCATGGTGGAGATCCCAGCACAGCGGTTTCTGTTTCTTTTCACCCAGTGATATGGGAAAACGGCCTGAGGCTACCCCGAGGTGAGAAGAAACGGTAAGAGAAGACCCTCCCGAAGAACGCGCTTCTTTCTCGAGGCCGAAAAGAGCTACTACCGGAAACTCCAACCCCTTGGCAGCATGAATGGTCATCACCCGCACCACGTCTTCATTCTCTCCCACTGGGGTGATCTCTTCACGCCGTTCTCCCATGCGTGATGCCTGTTCCAGGTACTGTGCGCATCCTGCAGAATCTTTCCCCCACACGGCTTCATACTCCCGGGCAATATCCACCATACGGCATATGTTGAGGTAAGAGCGACGGCGAACAGCGGTTGGAAAAGATGAAAATGCCGCCGTTTCCCGGAGAAGTTCCCCCAATGCTGCTCCCGGACCTTGCAAGCGGGCAATAGTTCTCCAGTGTTCGAACTTTTCCGCAAGATGCGGAAATGTACTTTTGAAGAGCAATTCCCGCTCCTGCGGTTGCGTGTCTTGCGCTTTCTCCAGAAAGCGGTGAACCTGTTCGAGAGAAAGCAGGGAAAAATGGGAACTCAAAAAAGAGGCGAATGAGAGCGAGTCCCCGGGGTCGACCATAAAGCGCAGAAGTGCCGCAGCATCAGCTGTTTCAAAACGGCGGAAATAGCTGACATTGGATAAAAAGGAAACAGGGATGGCCTTTTCCCGTACCAGCGCCTCTTCGAGCGCTGAAAAATAGGTCCGTGTAGGGCACAAAACGACCATATCCCGCCAGGAGTATCCCTCATTTGCCCGTAAGGTGGAAAGCTCATCCGCCAGGGCGCGGGCGAGAAAAACCCGGTGTTCTTCCATTCTCCTTGGCTCGTTGTGTTCTTTGAATGAAATTTTGATACCGAGGCATTCCCTTTCCTCCATTTCCGCAAGAACCGGTTTCAACGGCCGGTAGGCATGGTGTACCCGGTAACTCACGCCATCTTTCCAAAGATACTCAAAAAGGGAATTGATTTCTTTGAGTAACGGTCGAACCGTACGATAGCTTTGGTCCAGGAAAACAACCCGACCCTTTTCTTCTTGCTCCGCCTTCTCAAAATACTTTACGAACAAGGAAAAATCAGCATGGCGAAAACGGTAAATAGACTGCTTGATATCTCCCACTATGAAGAGATTCCCCTTGTTCCGCCGGGCGATCTCACCCACCAGGTTATCCTGGAGGTGATCGGTATCCTGGAATTCATCTATCAGTATTTCACGGAAATCAGCCACCAGATGGGGGTTTTTCTCCACGATACGGCAGGCAAGGGCGATTTGGTCTGCGAAACTCACAATGTTCCATTGTTTTTTACGTTCTTCCCACACTTTCCATAAAACGGCTACCCCCCGCAATAATAGGCGCCGCAAAACGCGGTCATTCCGCGCGGCTTGAGTGTCCGATAAAAACTCCAATGCGCTTCGCCACCGCTTGTCAAGTTCCTTGCGGTATGCGGCGACATTTTCTCCTCCCCCGCTTTCGGCTAAAAGTTTTTGCACCTCTTGGTACAGCGCATGCCTGTGGCTGCGCGTGATACCAGAAAGCTCTGCTGAGAGGCAGAAAAGGAACCGTTCCGTTGACAGGGAAACAGATGACTTGAGGCGGTCTATTGCCTCGGGGACCCTGCCACTTTGCCCGGAACAATCGAGGAAAGGGAGGATATCTTTCCTCCAGCGAGTGTGTTCTTTTTTCCATTCAGGAAGAAACAGAGAACGGATATCCTCCCCCGGAGCCCTATCCTTTTCTTCTAGGTATTCTCCCCATTCCCATAACACTTCCGGCCTCAGGCCGCGGCTGGTGAATGTTTCTGAAATATCCCGGGCGCTTTGCGCGATAAGACCCGGTCCGAATTCTTCAAGCAGTGACTCCCATTCCTCCCCCGCAAGCACCGCTACTCTTTCCACCCACTCTAAAGGAAGGTGCGAGCGAAACCACGCTCCATCTCCGGCATCCAACGCCCTCTCGCAATCACCCCAAAAAGCCGCTTCTTCTGCCGGCCTTACTACCCTGTTCGAAACATCCCGCTCCGGAAGGAATACCCCTCCCTTTCTCACCAGGCTATAGGCAAAAGCGTGGATGGTAGTTATCACAAATTCACTTTCCTGTGCCAGGGCTTCCCGCAGCCGGATTGCGACTTCGCTGTCACCGTGTGCACGGGCGATTTCTTCCCATTGGACAAGAGTCAAACGGATTCTCGCGTTCATTTCCTGGGCGGCTTTCTCGGTGAAAGTAAGGGTCAGGATCTCGTTTCCCTTAGCTTTTCCGCTAGCCACCAGCCAGCAGAACCTCCATGCAAGGGTGCGGGTTTTCCCGGTTCCGGCTCCGGCTCCCACCACCACCAGCGGCTCATGTGCCATCACCGCTTCTTTTTGCGTTGCCTGGGCCTGTGACAATAGGTATGGGCACCGCTCGCTTTTACGCATCATCATCTTCCTCAACCAGTATACCCTCATCCTTTCTGCATAACAGGGAAAACTCACATGTTCTACAGAGGCTGCTTTGCGGATTCGGGTCCCACTGGTGCTCCCGGATGCCCCGGGCCATCTCTTCAATACCCTGGTGTGCTTTTTCCATTACCGCAGCGGGTGAGTTTCCCCGTCCTTCTTCCATACAGGATATGACCATTCCATCACCGTGGCACAGGTACGCCCAGCCTATGGGGTTGAGTTTTTCGTTTTTCTGCAGAAAGAGAGCGTATGCGGCAAGCTGTCTTTTCCCCCTGGAGTTCTCGCTTTTTCCTCCCTTGTAATCGAAGAGGAAACAGCGGTTCCCGGGGAAAATTAAAACACGGTCACACCGGCCATGGAAGGTGACACCACCTACCGAAAGCGGCTCCAGTTCATACTCGCGGCGATCCTCAAGCGGGCTCTGACCACCCTGGCACTGGTATGCCTCTGACTCTCGAGCCAATGCCACAAGAGTTCTCTCAAGAGACTTCCGGTGGCGTCGAAACCGCCTTGTAGCAAATTCTGGATACACCTCTTTGATGTGGGTATGCAATCCATCAACGAGATTCTTGTATAGCCTCTCCCCGTTAAAAAATGCCTCCACCGGTACGTCTGCCCACATCTTATGGATCAATATCCCCAGCTTCAAGCGATCCACACCGGGTCGAACTCGCGCGCGCAATCGATACAATCTACGGCAGGCCACAAAAAATGGGCACTCCAGCCAGTCATCGAGGTCGCTTAAAAATCCGACATCCAGGCTGGGATTCGAAATACGGGGTAAGGCCCGGGGGACCGCGTCTCCTTCCGTCGAAATCTCCACCGAGGGGAAATACCTCTCTCTACTTCCTGGCATCTCACCGAGAGAGCATTTTATTTCCCCGCAAAGTACCCCCCAGCTCTTTTGGGAAAGATATGCCGACGGCTGGAATATTTCGGCCATAAAAGAACTGGGTTCTATCGGTTTGCCCTCCTCGTTCTGGATAGCCCTGGTGAGGACGGTGAGCCTTTCCCCGCAGGCTATGAGGCGCTGAAACCGCGCGTAAGCGTGCTCACGGCTGTCCCGGGGCGAAAAAAGCGTCTCTCCCGCACTTTCAAAAGGAGATATTTCCTCATGTCCGGGATAACGGGACGATTCTGCGGAGGTCACCACCATGACCGGGTGGCGGGCAAACGGCGGGGGAGTATCCACATACAGTGTCAGGCATCCCCTGCGAGCCGGTGCTGGGAGAAGCCGGCTTCGCGAAAGCCATGTGGTGAGAAATGACAATGCTTCCCCTCCCTCATACTCAAGAGCGGTAAGGGGAAATGAACGCTCTGTTTCCCGGAGGGATACAATGGTGTGGGCAATTTCAGCAAGTCCCTGTGAAACCTCCCACACCGTGCGGTCAGTTTCCTCATCATCTTTTCCCAGGGACGAGGCCCGAACTGCAAGATCCAATCCCTCGCGCAGAATATGTTCGAAAGTTTCCAGAATACCGAGTGCGGTAGCCGGCTTTCTGAAGATCCCTCCCAAGGCAAGCCAGGCTTTCCATGTTTTTTCCTCGAGCCCCGTTTCACGGAAAAAATCACACCACTCTCTAACCCCCCGGGGAGCAATCGTGAGAGCGTGAACCAGGGGAAAATCGTCACCGTATACAAGCGCATCGGTAAAAAAATATGCGGTTTCACGGGTAGGCCATCCTCCTCCCACTACTTTTAAAAAACGGTTGACGAGGTCCCCGAAGCGGGTTTCTGCAAGAGATTTTCCCCACACCAGGTTATAGGGTACCCGGTAGCGCTCCAATACCTCCTGCGCCAGGGGAAGGATATCCGATGCGACCGTCACTCCTATTCCTTCCCATCCCGGGAACGCATCATGAGGTGTTAGGTCTCCTTCACCCCTTGCCCACAATTGAAACTGCCTCGCAATCGTTGCCCACTCCACTCGCCTGTCCCCGCACACGCAGGTAACAACCTGAAAGGGCTCATCGGTCCCTATGCGTTCATAACTACAGGACATCTCTTCTTCTTGGGAGGCGAAAAGAGGGTATTCCCAGGTACACTCCGGATGAAAAATTGTGAGGGGAAACCCTCGCCCATGGAGCGTTTTCAGCAATCTTTGCTGCGCACGGGTAAAGGTAAGAAAACCCGCCAACACCAGGGGACGGGGTGTGACGGAATCACCGGTATCCTCAAGGATGTAACGCGCGAGAGTCGATGCCGCAGCACCATCATACCACCCGCTGGGAGAAAGAAATTCACGGTAGCGCTTGAGCAGGACACACACCCATGATGAAAGAACTTGGGGAATACGGCACTTCCCCTCTGGCGTGCACCCCCCACACCCCAGGGTTTTCTCAAAATCAGTAGGAGAAATTTCTTCACGCAGGCAGTATCGCAGGGCTTTTTCAACAAAGGGGAAAAATCCGCTTTTTCTGAGTCCATCGGGTATTTCAGAAGGGTAAGTAGCACGCTCCCGTCTGAAAATATCCTGCAGCACCATCCAGCGGCGATATGGATCAAGGATGTTGAGAGGAATCGTTTTTCCCGCTTCACGTGCCAACCACCGTGGTACAGCCTCCCAGTGACGGTACCTGGGATTACCACTGCCGAAATATTCATCCTCTCCCACCAGAGACGCAAACAGGGAAACGTCCTCGGTACCGGGTACAAAAAACAGCGCATCCTCTGATGCGTGATACACATCCCGCAGATAAGGGATTATCTCCCCAAGCTTTTTATACTTGTAGACCTTGATATGCGGATCATTTCTCATCGAGCCCTCTCCCTCTTGTATTGTACCCATAGAAACTGTATTTGTTTCTCTTCCATCCGAAACAGGGCTCTCTGATTACCCCGGTACCTTCCACCGATTTTCCCGGGTGATTGTTCTCTTCAACAACGCTGCTCTGTTTTCAGATCAGCGAGGGCAGCGAAAAACCCGTTGCCCTCGCTGATGTTCCAGATACAGCTACCTCTTAATAGATTCCATTAGCCGGAGGCATACCGTTCGCCGGTGGCAGAAGTTCATCTCCGTTACCGATTATTCCTCCTATTTCTCCCGCTGGATACTCCTCGGTATGCACATTCACGTAGGTATTTCCCTGCTCCATCGCAGCCGCCAGATCAGCGATAGTCCCTCCGGAGAGAGGACCCATCAAATCCGCCGCCCTTATGGTGCCCACAGCCAAAATCCCATCTGAAACTCCCTCAATCAACACGGGCGGGGGAGCATCCGGATAGAGCCACGCCACTACAGGACCAGGAACAGGGAGAAGGTGAATATGTGCTTGATTCACGTTTAACAGGTTAGAAACAGAAAGTATATAATGTATTTCTGTCCCGTCTTCACTCACGGTAAACTCAGCCTCTCCCGTTGCCTCAGTATTAATACCCTCCAGATCTCCGTCCATCGTTGCATGAAAGGTTCGTGTTTCGGGAGGTATGGGAGGGGTTGGCTCAACGCTCGGCTGGGGAAGACATCCTGCAACCACGAGAGCTGTAATTCCCACAGCCATCGCCAGAATTGTGTACTTATTACCTCTTACCATAGTATTTCACCTCCCTTACTAAGGATATAACCTGCCAAGGAGGGAAATATTTCTCTGCAATTGATACTTATTGAAAAAATTCTTTATCCTGAACGAGGAATAGAGAATCGTCCTCTTCAGTCTTGACTGTGCTGCGAAGCGGCAGATTGATTTCCCTTAAAATACCTCTGATGGAGCATGATGGCAACCACCAGGAGAAATCCGGCAACCGCAGTCATCACCCATGCCGTATTGGCAACGACCGCCGTTTCGGCTTGTTTCACGGCTATCCCCGCCAAAGCCCAGACAAAAACCCCCATGTACACGGCATCACGCCTAGTGAGAGTCACCAGCACTCCAACAATAGCGGTGATGATAAGTAGCAACATCGCCCATGTTTCAGGAGGGATGCCCCACCCTTCCCAGCCGGTATAGTCTAAGAACGTGGTGATATTTGCGATGGTCGCTACCGTAATCCATCCCAAATACAGGCTGAAAGGCACCTCCAGGAACCAGCGTTCCCGGGAGGAGGCTTGAACACGACCTATGTCGAGACGAAGATAGATAGCTACCAGGGAAACAAGCAGTACCAGCATGATAACCACGCTCAGAGAAAACATTTCGTAATGCCAGGAAAACAACCAGCAAATATTCGCGATGGAACTTGCGATGAAAAGATATCCAATCCGTTCTATACGCTTATTCCCAAGCTCACCGGGAAGAAGCTGGTATATGGCGAAAACCGCGAGCGCAAAGTATATCAATCCCCAAATCGAAAATACATACCCCGCTGGAACGAAATACACCTGGAATTGGTCAGAAATTTCTCCCGTGGTTTTATTGTTGAACGGGATGGCATTGGCCAATGCGTTGAACACAATGATCGCGATAACCGCGTACAGGTTTAACCAGCGCAACAACTTCTCATTTTTCATTACCCTTCCTCTCCCATCTTTGATACGTGAGATAGACATATACGCATCTACGCATTCACGCACAAAATATCTTTCCCGGGTTCATGATCCCGGCCGGGTCAAAGACTCTCTTTATACGGCGCATAAGGGCAAGTTCCGCCGGATCACAAATCCGCTCGAAAAAGGAACACCGCTTCAGTCCGATACCGTGTTCACCGCTCAGGGCACCACCTAATTCCTTAACCACGTGATAGAGGTCATCCAGTGCCGCATCTTGAACCCGGTACCACTCTTCCATGCTCATATGCGGGTTTTTCACCAGGGTGGCGTGAAGGTTTCCGTCTCCGGCATGCCCGTAGCAGGGTATGGATATGTTATATGTGTCGGAGAGACGGCGCAGGTGCACAATGAGTTCCGGTATGGCGCTCAACGGCACCACGATGTCTTCCAGGCTCTGATGCGGGCTTTCCACCATCAGCGCTTCGGCAATGGACCGGCGGACGCTCCAAATCCGCTCCTGGGTGGTATAATTGTCAGCGACATATACCTCGATAGCGCCTCCCTCGAGCATTCGTTCCCCCACCTCTTCAGCTTCAAGCTCCACCCTCTCAAGATCCGTACCGTCCATTTCCACCAGCAGCATAGCCCCGGCTTCCCCGTACGGGAGATTTTCGTTGATGTACCTGCAGGAAACCGTAAAAGCCACCTCATCCATGAATTCGACGGAAGTGGGAATAACGCGCAGTTCCGTCATGATGCGCGGCACCATTTCAATCGCTTCTTTTACTTCCCGGAAGAGAACCAGGAGGTCCACTTTGGCTGTTGGCAACGGAAGGAGTTTCACCACCGCCCGGGTGATGATGCCAAGTGTCCCTTCAGAGCCGATAACAAGGGATTTGAGGTCATATCCTGAGACGTCTTTGACTCTTTTCCCTCCCAGGTTGAGGATATCACCGGTGGGAGTGACAAGTTCAAGGCCCAGTATATAGCGTCCGGTAACTCCGTATTTGACCGCCCGGCCACCACCCGCGTTTTCGGCGATGTTCCCACCGATAAAACAGGTCTCCAGGCTCATGGGGTAACCGGCAAAAAAGAGGCCGCGTTTTTCTACCTCCCGGTTGAGCTCGTTGGTCACCACACCCGGTTCCACCACCGCTACCATGTTGATTTCGTCTATCTCCAGAATACGGTTCATCCGCTCGCAGGAAAGGGCAATCCCGCCATGACAGGGAATGGCTCCCCCTGAAAGCCCGGACCCGGCTCCCCGGGGGGTCACGGGAATACGCCTTCTGCTTGCGTACCGTAATATTTGCGCCACCTCTGCTGCCTTGGAGGGAGTGACAATCACCTCGGGAAGGTGCTGATAGCGTTCAGGCGGTGTCTCGTCCCTGGAGAAAGCCAAAAGCCGTTCTCGATCTACGCAGACATTGTTTTTTCCCACAATACGCGCAAGCTCTTCGAGCACTTCCTGGTCCACTGGATTAAAAAGCATGGTGAGATTCCTTACGCAAACGGTCGATCAAGAGGGGCAATATCTCGAATACATCTCCCACAATGCCGAAATCTGCTACTTTGAATATGAGAGCGTCCGGATCGTTGTTAACAGCCGCTATCGTTTCTGAAGTCTTCATCCCGGCCAGGTGCTGAATCGCACCGGATATCCCTACTGCAAGATAATGCCTGGGGGTCACAGTTTTCCCGCTCAATCCCACCTGTTGGGGGTATGCACACCAGCCACGGTCCACCGCGGTGCGGGAAGCACCTACCTTGCCGCCTAAAAGGTTGGCAAGTTCCCGAAGCATAGATACGTTCTCCCCCTTACGCATCCCTGCTCCACCTGCAATCACTACTTCGGCATCCCGTATTCCCTCGTCTTGCGAAGAGGGGGTAAAGTCAATCCTCCGTACCCGGGTGTCTTCCCACTCCGCATGAAACGGAACAACCTCCACTTCCCCCCTGCGGGAGGGATTGTGCGGGAGAGGCAAAGCCGAGTGAGGGCGTACGGTGGCCATCTGCGGGCGATGATGCGGGGTACGGATGCGTGCCATGATATTTCCCCCTATGGCCGGCCTGACTTGGATGAGATCGCCGGTTTTTTCATCAATAAAAAGCTCCGTGCAATCCGCAGTGAGGCCGGTTCCGAGCTTGGCCGCAAGGTGGGGAAGGAGACTGCGGCCGGTGGTGGTTGCGGAAGCCAAAACCACCGAGGGGTTTTCCTGCAAAACCATGACCGAAAGTGCCCTGCTCTGGGTTTCAACTGATGCACAACTTAAGGCAGGGTGGTCACATTTTAAAACCCGGTCGGCTCCCCGTTCGATAAGGGCCTGTGTTTCACTTTCCCCTACACCATGCCCCAAAACAACCGAAGTCAAGGGTTCCTCCAGAGTTTCAGACAGTGTCTTTCCCCAACGTAAAAGCTCGAAGGAAACATCCTTCAAACGCCCGCCGTTTGCCTCAGCCACTGTCCACACTCCGCACGTTTTCACCGTAACACCCCTTTTTCCCTTAAAAAAGTGATATATTCCTCTACGGCGTCTTGCGCCTTTTTTTCGTCAGTTGCGTGGAAGATGCGGGAGGTTCGGGTGATTTGCGGCCGGTATATTTTTTCCACCCGGGTAGGCGAACCACGCAAACCTATTCTCTCGGGATCAAGCCCAAGCTGAGATTCATCCAGATGGGAAATCCCGGCTGAGCGCGCGGCCTTTTTCCCCCGCAGGGTGGGAAGGCGGGGAGAATTCACCGCCCGTACCACGGTAAGCAAAGCCGGAAGATCCGCCTCGATTTTCTCACATCCATCCTCAAGATAACGTGAAGCGATGATCTTTCCTTTTTGTACTTCCACAATGCGGCCGACATAGGTTACAAGAGGCACATCGAGCAGGGCCGCCAATTCCGGTCCCACCTGCCCGGTTTCCCCGTCGGTGGCTTTCTCCCCGCATAATATAAGATCAAAGGGACCACATTGCCGGAGCGCATGGGAAAGAGCAAGAGCCGTAGCCCAGGTATCGGACCCTGCGAAGGCACGGCCTGTTATCAACAGGGCCTGGTGACACCCCATGGAAAGAGCCTCCCTCAATGCTCGCTCTGCATCGGGGGGGCCCATGGAAATGACGGTGATTTCCCCTCCATGGTTTTGCGTTAGCACAAGAGCCGCTTCCACCGCATGGAGGTCAAGGGGGTTCATGATACTCTCACACCCCTCACGCACCAGGGTACCGGTCACCTCATCCATCTTCACATCCCCTGTTTCGGGGACCTGTTTTACCGTTACCGCTATGCGCACAACGCTACCTTATACCAATTCCGGCAGCCACGCAATATAAGATGTGTCTTCGATTAAAGCTTTCCGCATATGGGCCGCACACAGGGGTGAATCTGTCACCAGCTTCTCGGCGCCGGTTTCCTTCACCTTGCGGATCCGTTCACGCGCAAGCTCTGCGGCAAGCTCTGGATAGGTAAAATCCAGCCCGTCATCGGCGCCACAGCTTTTCGCCATGGCCCGGCTCCACACAGAAAAGGTGCGCACCATCCCCAGGGCATCGAGAACGCGGCGGGGAAGCTCGTATACATCACCTGTTCCAAGCACTTCTTCGGGTCCGGTGCAATCGGGTAGTATCGCAGCGTCAGTCGGAAGGGACCGGGCAAGACCCATGGCAGCACGGCAGTCATGGGAAAATACTTTACCGGGAGATGAAGCGGGTTCGGCGACTTTCAGCATAACTTCCGCAAATGGCTTTATAACGATATCTTCCGGCATTTCCACATCCAACATCGAAGCTAATTCACTGAGAGCCCACTGGGTGCGCGGACCATCGCAATAGACCGTGTGCGCCCCGCTTTCCCGTATCGCTTGTGCCACAATGCCCGTACGATCACGCGCTTCTTTTTCTGCTCCCAAACTGTAAGCGAATGACCCATCGAGAAGCGGAAGAGCTCGCGCCCTGATTCCACCCTTTTCTAAAACCTCGAGGGCAACATCAAGCATCGCTTCCTGGTTGGTCTGAGCAATCTCGCACGCCAGAAAAAGAACCTCTCCTTCTCCTTTTTCCTCTAACGTGGTGGAAAAACCGAGAGCTGCTTTAACCTCTTCAGGAGCTCGATCCTGGGAAACAATACTCCGGCGCGCGGCGGCCACATAAGCGCTTACCGGGTAGTGGTTGACACACCATGCTTCACTTACCGAATCCAAAGTACACCGGTAGAGCAATTCAATTTCATCCCTGCTGAGTTCTGCCACGCCGGCGGTGTAACGCCACACCATCATGGCCCGTGCGCGCGTGGTGTGACTCTCCACCTGGGTGATGTTCGCTACTTCAGATGCGGGCTTGCACATGGGACAAAAACGACATCCGTAAAGATCTTTTTCAAATTCTTTAAGAGTTTTCAGCATATGAATTCATCCTGTCCTTCTGAATTGTCTTACGGTCAAAGCGTGGGCCCGAAGCCCATCTTACCGGGGTTGAGAATGTTCACAGGGTCGGTGGCTTTTTTGAATCCCTCGAGAACCTGGAAAGCCGGTCCATACTGTTCCCGCACTAATCGTGCCAGTTTCAAGCCTACACCATGGTGCTCGTTGAGGACACCGCCGCAGGCGATGGAAGTGCGAACCGCCACATTCCATACTTCGTTATGCAGGGCAAGTGCTTTTTCAGGGTCGGCGGGAGGATCCTGTATGATGAAACGGTCATAGACCATCACACCATAGGGATACCAGTGGGAAAAATGCGCGATGTATTCAAGACCCCACTTGGAGTACTTCTCTTCCAAAGCTCTTTTTTTCGTCCAGTAGAGGTTTTCCATCTGCTCAAAGGTACACAGGGTATCCATGGTGCCGAACATCCAGGGAAGGTCGAGACAATGAGGAGGGAAATAAAAATTATACCGCTTGTTCCACCAAGCCCATCCCGCTTCAGGATCAAGCCATTGGGCTCCCAGTTCCTCGCAAATGGCCATAGCCTCACGTTCCTGGATGTCGAGAAAGTCAGGACGGCCCTCGAAACCCAGTACCATGTAATTGCCGCCTTCCAGTGAAATACCCAAAATGCGTTTTACCTGCTTTATGGTCTCCCTCTCGTCATACAGTCGAATAACACTTATTCCCAACCGCTCGAGCATAATACGCCGTCCGGCTTCCAGCCCGTCGGATAAAGAAGGAAAGAGGCAGGCTTGAAAACGCCGTTCCTGCGGAATTTTCTCTATGCGCAAGGTTGCCTTGCTCACGATCCCGAAAGATCCTTCCGCCCCTACAAAGAGCTGGTGCAGACCGGGACCGGAGGCATGGTTTGGCAAGGGAAGCGTGTCGATGATATCCCCGTTGGGGAGGACTACCTGGCAAGCCAGGACTATGTCCTCAATTTTTCCGTACTTGGTGGACAAAACGCCAGATCCCCGGCAGGCCATGTATCCTCCTAAGGTTGCAGAATGAAGGGAGGCTGGAATATGACCCAGGGTATATCCTTGCCGGTTGAGACTGCTTTCCAACTCATACCCGTTCACACCGCATTGCGCGGTCACGGTTTGAGAATTCTGGTTAATCTCATCGATACGGTTCATGCGTTTGAGATCGATGGTGATCCCAGCGTATACGGGCATGGCGCCCCCCTGGCTCCCGGATCCCCCACCCCACGGGGTGACGGGAATATGATAGGTGTTGGCTATCTTGAGTACCCGGGAAAGCTCCTCAACTGATGCGGGTAGAACAACCATATCAGGAAGCGGTGGGACAAGCCCCCTGTCCACCCACATACGAGGAAGCCACATATAATCAACACCATACACCATGCGGTCTGCTTCTTTGCTCAAAACATGGGCTTCCCCAACTACATCGGAAAGTTCGCTTTCGATCATGCGGAGTTGAAAAGGATGTATCATAAGCTATTCTCCATTTCAGTATTGGTCTTTTTGGACAGCTGAAAGACGATGGTTCACTTCTTCCAAAAGATCATGCACTTTCCGGTACTCGGAAAAAAGAGCACGGTAAATTTTGGATCGCTGCGGATCTGGAATGATACGGCGATCCTCGCGGAAAAACCTCTCTTGTGCCTCGGTTAGAGTGCCAAATAAGCCCACTCCCACACCAGCCAGCATGGCTCCTCCCAGTGATGAGTCGGTAAGAGAGGGTACAACGCACTCGGTTTCCAATATATCGGCAACTATTTTACTCCAGAGGTGGCTCTTGCTTCCTCCCCCGATGAGGCGAAGCGGCGGCGAGGGCGAAAGTCCCCGTTCCTTCAGAAACATTAAGCTGTCAAGCAGTGAAAAGGCTGTCCCTTCCATGATCGCGCGGATGAGGTGACCCCGCTCATGGAAGCTGGTCATGCCAAGGAAACTTGCACGCAGGTCAGCATCGTAATACGGTGATCCTTCACCCTGGAGGTAGGGATGATACAACAACCCTTCTGATCCGGCAGGGACAAAACACGCTTCATCCTCCATCAGGGAAAACACGTTTTCCTTTTCCATGATATCCCGGCAGAAATTGTCCCGAAACCACTTAAGGGATGAGGCACATGCCTTAGTACCGGTACCGGGATACCAGAGTCCCGGGAGGAGGTAGGAATAGGTGATAAGCCCGGGGTCGGCAACCGCCTTATCGCTCAATACACATATGCGGCCGAACGTGGCGAGTTTTACCGTACAATCTCCTTTTTCCCGAGCCCCGGCGGCAACGACTTCAAGCAGGGTATCCGTGGTACCGGTCACCACCGGGGTGCCGGCAACAAGACCCGACCATGATGCCCCTTCTTCATTCACCGCTCCAACTATTTCCCATGGTGCGGCTATGGCAGGAAGCCAGTCTTGGGGTATGCCTACATACGAGCACACCTCCTCGTCCCAGCACTTTTCCCGGGAATCGAAAAAAAGCGTTCCTTCGGCATCCACCCAGTCGGTGCAGTGGCTCCCTGAGAGGCGAAAACGTACATAATCCTTGGGAAAAAGAAGCCGCTTTATCCTCCCCCAGACATCGGGCCACTCTTCCCGTATCCACAACAGCATGGCGGCAGTCCACATGGGACCTACCCGGTTGAGCCCGATATTCAGGAAATGGTTACCGAAATGCTCTTCCAGACCCCTCGCCTGGTCCGCGCTCCGGGTATCGGTTATATGCAAAGCCGGAATTATCGGCCTCAGGTTATCCCCCAAGAGCACAGGAGAGTGGGTTACACCTCCCACAGCTACCGCCCTGATATCCCGGGGTTCGGTTGCAGTGGTCTGCAATATTTTCCGAATAAGCTCTCCGGCTCGATTTACCCAGTCCTCGGGATCCTGTTCAGCCCACCCCGGCCGGGGATGGTCGGTGAAGTATTCCCCGGCGAGTGTCGACTCTGTCTCTTTTTCCAGGTTCAGGAGGGTGACCTTGCACCCTCCTGAACC
>SKXZ01000047.1 GCA_007128145.1 Candidatus Nitricultor lacus
ATTCTCTTTTCAAAGTGCGTTTTTCTCCTTCCCTGCAGGGCTCTTATGTGACCCGGCGGAGAAGGCAAGTGATAATGTACCACGGGAGTTGGGGAATGTCAACAACTCCCTGGTGCTTTTTGTGATGTGAAGATCATGCCTCACCACATTTTTTGAGAAGACGCTCCCATTCCCTGTCGACATATCCTTGAAATTTGTCGATTATGTGTTTGTTTGCCGGAGAGAAGAAATGGCGGAAGCGGGCCTGTGAACGCAGCCATTCTTCCACCGGTTTTTTCTCTTTGGGTTTGTGGTTGAGTTTGTATTCACCGTTGATCACTTCATACAGCGGCCACACACAGGTATCTACAGCGAGCTGGCTGATTTTCAGGGTGTCGGCCGGAGCGTGGCGCCATCCACGGTTACATGAAGCTAAAACATTCAGGAAGGCGGGGCCGTCAGTGTGAAAGGCCTTTTCCGCCTTGGTGGTGATGTCCCTCCAGTTGGAGGGGATTGTCTGTGCGACATAGGGTATATCGTGAGCGGCTACGATTTCCGTGAGGTTTTTCCGCCATTGGGATTTACCCTGAACCACCTCTCCGGCTGGACTTGTTGTGGTCCATGCGCCCAGGGGGGTGGCACTTGAACGCTGAATACCGGTGTTCATGTACGCTTCGTTGTTGTAGCACACGTAAACAAAGCGATGACCCCGCTCGAGCGCACCCGAGAGGGATTGGAGCCCGATGTCGTAGGTACCCCCGTCACCACCGAAGGCGACGAAGTATATATCATCCTTGATATCTCCTGCTTTTTTGCGGGAGCGGTACATGGATTCCACCCCGGAAATTGTTGCTGCGGCGTTCTCGAATGCACAGTGAATCCAGGGTATGTCCCAGGCAGAATAAGGGAATATCGTGGTTGCCACCTCAAGACATCCCGTGCAGGCAGAAGCAACTACCGGTTTGTCGGCGGCCGCCATTATCAGGCGAATGGCTATGGGTGCTCCACAACCGGCACACAGTCGGTGGCCGGCGGTTATCCCCTCTGGTCTTTTGGCAAGTTCTTTTAGGTTCGGCATGAATGTTACCTCCTTACTCTCTCAGGCCGAGGAAGTCAACATGGGTATCTATACGTCCCTTTTTGACTACCCCCTCGATGCGGCTGTGTGCCATTTCGATATCTTCCATGAAAATGTCCCGCCCACCGAGACCGTACAGGAAGTCGATGACCAAAGGACGCTCGGGGGCATCATACAGTGCAGAACGGATTTCTGTGAACACCGGCCCACCGAATCCTCCGAAAGTGGCCGAACGGTCCAGTACCGCTACTCCCTTGAGGGGTGAGAGGGTCTTAATGACCTGCTCGGTGGGGAATGGTCGGAAACAGCGGACCTTGAGAAGACCCACTTTCTTCCCGGCTTCCCGCATGCGGTCTACGGCCTCTTTGGCGGTGCCGCAGGTGGAACCGAGCGCCACTATACCTACCTCCGCGTCATCGAGCTTGTAGGACTCAAGAAGCTCGTAATTACGACCGCTGAGCTTTCCGTACTCGGCGCTCACTTTTTCGATGACCGGCAGGCAGTGGTCAATGGCATCGATCTGTGACCACTTGTGTTCGAAGTAATAATCGAACAGGTCGAGCGGACCATAAGTAACGGGGTTTTTCAAATCAAGCATGGGGTAACGTTCCTTGTATGGTCCAATGAATTTCTGCACTTCCTCGTCTTCCAGCAGTTCAACGCACTCCAGGGCGTGACTGATGATAAAGCCGTCCTGGGTGACCATAACCGGCAGGCGCACACTCATGTCCTCTGCAATTTTAATGGCCATGATGGTATTATCATAGGCTTCCTGGGCGTTTTCGGAGAAGAGCTGAAGCCATCCCGCGTCCCGTGCGCCCATGGTGTCTGAGTGGTCACAGTGAATATTGATATTACCGGAGAGGGCACGGTTGGCTACCATCATAACGATGGGCAGCCGCATGCTGGCCGCGATGTAGACGATTTCCCACATAAGGGCAAGACCGTTCGCGGATGTAGCTGTCATCACACGGCCACCGGCGGCGGCCGCTCCCACGCATGCACTCATGGCGCTGTGTTCGCTTTCCACGGTGACGAATTCGGTATCAACGCGCCCGTCAGCCACAAATTCGGCGAATCTTTCCACACAATCAGTCTGGGGTGTTATGGGATATGCGGCCACAACGTGCGGATTGATCTGCCTCATGGCGTTCGCAACAGCCGCGTTCCCGTTCAGTCCTATTACTTTAGCCATTTTGTTCCCTCGCTTTCCTTCTCCCCTATCGTTCTGAGACCATGGTAATGGCGTTTTTTGGACAGATACTGGCACAAATGCCGCAACCCTTACAATGCTTGAGGTCGAACCCCTTCATTTTGCCTGCTTCAGGGTCGACATTGACGCTTGAGTCGGGGCAGTAGGCCCAGCAGAAAAAACAGTGTATGCACTTGTCGAAATCCACTTCCGGTTTTTCAGTGCGCCAGTCACCGGTTTCATAGTCCCGGGCGTTTCCAGCTTCTACAATCATGCCTCCGGCAACCAGCTCTTTGGCTCTTTTTTGTTTGCTCATCCCTGTTGTGCCTCCTCATAAGCTCGTTTCAGACAGGTAATGTTTTTATCAATAATCTCCGGGCGCAATTTTTCCCCAAACTGGGCTTTCAGCGCTTCGGAAACGCTCTCCAGGGAGACTTGGTCGAACGCACGGCACAGCCCACCAAGCATTGGAGTGTTGGCCATCACGCGGCCCAGTACTTCTCGGGAAATGTGAGAGGCGTTGAGCGTGAACACCTTGCCGGAATCAAAACCGAGAAGTTTGCGCAGCTCCTGTGGGGAACCGTCGAAGTTGGCAACCAACGTTCCATCTTCTTTCATACCTTCCAGAACATCAATGGTTCCCAGGAGCGTGGGGTCGACCACCACGACGATCTCGGGGCTGGTGACTCCGCAGTGGATACGTATCGGCTGCTCACTCACCCGGTTAAAGGCTTTTACAGGGGCACCCATCCGTTCCGGACCGTACTCGGGGAAAGCCTGGAAGTGCTTGCCTTCCTTGAGCATGGCTTCGGCAAGTATGCGGGAAGCGGTTACTACTCCCTGCCCGCCCCGACCATGCCATCTGATTTCCATAAGTTTATGCAATGTGAGTCCTCCTTCCGTTCAACTTATTCCTGCTCTTATTCTGTTTCTTGCCTTTGTGTTTGAAAGCTTCCTTGCTTTTTGTTCCGGGGGACATATAGGTGGATAATAATCCCTTATCCGGTGAGTATTTCCCTTCTTCCCTCCAGTGCCTGGGTGAGCGTGCCCTCGTCTGTGAACTCAAGATCCCCTCCCAGCGGAAGGCCGCGCGCGATGATGGTGGTGCGTAGCCCCAGGGGCTTGACCTTACGGGCGATGTAAAGGGCGGTGGTTTCGCCGTCGAGAGACGGGTTGGTCGCCAGGATGGCCTCCCGTATTTTTTCTGATCCCGTGGCATTGAGGCGTTCCAACAAGCGCTTTATGGAAAGGTCGTCCGGGCCGACGCCCCTCATGGGCGAAATCGACCCTCCCAATACGTGGTAGAGGCCGCGGTAGCCGGCTTTTTCGATAATGAGAACGTCCTGGGGGCGCTCAACTATACACAAAGTCGAGCGGTCACGGGAGGGATCGTTGCACACCGCGCAGCGGTCCTTGTCTGCATAAAAACCACATTCGCTGCAAAGGCGGATCTTTTTTTTGATTTCCGAGAGGGAGCCAACGAGCTCTTCAACTTCCTCGGGAGAAGACTTGATAAGAAAGAAAGCAAGTCTTTGGGCGCTTTTCGGCCCAATACCCGGCAGGCGGGAAAAAGAGGCGATGAGGCGCCTCAATGATTCAGGATAAGTATCTGTCAAACCGCTTTCACCTCGTTGGTGGCTTTCTCCTTTACGAGAAGCCAGGTATCAAAACATGCCCGGTAAGTTAAGGCCGCCGGTGATTTTGGCCATCTGTTCCTGGGAAAGTTCACGGGCCCGGCTCAGTGCTTCGTTCACCGCGGCCAAAACCAAATCCTGCAGCATTTCCAGGTCTTTTTCCTCCAGGAGTTCCGGGTCGATGGTGATAGAACGCACCTCCTGCTGGCCGGTACATACCACCTTTACCATGCCGCCGCCACTTTGGGCCTCAACGGTCATTTCTTTCAGTTCTTCCTGGAGCTTGGCCATTTTAGCCTGCATTTTCTGAGCTTCTTTCATCAGGTTTCTCATATTCTGCATCCTCCAACTCTCCTTTCAAAGGGTCCTCCGAGCGCACGAAGCTCACCACGAGGCCGGAAAACAGCTCTGTTACCTCGGAAAGGAGCGATTTTTTCTTCACCTCTTTGGATATCGGCTCTTGGTGGAACTGGCTGGGAAGGGAGCTCGGGAGAGGCCCTTCTTTTTCCGAAAAGCTGCGGCGCTTTCTCTCATCAATGTGACACTCTACCTTGCACGCGCTTCCCCGAAGCCGTGAGAGGAGGTCCGATAAGTACACCAGGTTTTCTCTCCGCTCCACGCTTTCCTTGTGAAACCGGCAATCGGATCCGAAAGCCAGGATAACCCTGGAATTATCCACTTCCCGGTATTCCGCTTCCTGTAGAAAGGCATAAAGAGATACCCGTACTTTTTTTATTTCTTCCAGCAAACGGGTCCACAAATCATCAGTGGTTCCCTTGTCCGACCTTTCTTCGGGTGATTCTGTTTCCCTGTCCTGTGGTTCCGCTTCGTTCTCTTCAGGCGGAGGTTTTTTGGCCTTCTTTGCTCCCTCTGCGGAGACCGCAGGGGTTTTCTGTCGGGGTTGGGAAGCCCCGTTTGGTTGTGAAGAGCCTTTAGTCCCCAGAACATCGATTATATCCAAAATCATCAACTCGAGCAATACCTGCGGCTGAGCCGAACGCCTGATGCCCGTTGTGCCGTTTTGCAGCAAAACCAGCACCCTGCGGAGCGGTTCCAGCGGGATTGACCGGATCAAGCCCATGACCTTTTCCCAGCGCTTTTTCGACAAGCGGGCCAGTGAGGGGTCATCCACCACCTTGGCCAGCAAAAGAGAGTGAAAATACGAAACCAGGCTTTCGTGCAGGTCATCGGTTCCCAGGCCGTCCCTTAACCAGCGGTTGATGAGCACCAGGGCAGCCCCGGCGTCTCCGGTGGTTGTTACCTGGAAAAGTCTGTCCAGGTCTTCTGTGTCCACTTCCCGGAGAATCCGGGCAGCGGTTGCGCGGTCTACCCCTTCCCCCCAGGCCGCGAGCTGTTCGAGCAGGCTCAGGGCGTCACGCAACGCACCATCGGCCTTGTGCCCCACCAGATACAGGACCTCTTCTTCGAGCTCGATTCCCTCCCCTGTGGCCACTTTCCGGAGCTGACGCACCATGGCCTCAAGATCGATGCGGTTGAAGGTAAGGCGCGTACACCGTGAGAGAATGGTTTCAGGGAGGCGGTGAGGGTCGGTGGTCGCGAGCACAAAAACGGCATGTAAAGGGGGTTCTTCCAGGGTTTTCAGAAGTGCGTTGAAGGCCTCGTTCGTGAGCATGTGAACCTCGTCGACGATATATACCTTGTAACGGGAACGCAAGGGAGAATACTTCACCCTGTCCCGGAGCTCGCGGATCTCGTCAATGCCCCGGTGAGAGGCGGCGTCAATCTCTATCACGTCCAGGGAATTCCCCGCCTGTATAGCACGGCAATTTTCACATTCACCGCAGGGCTCGACTGAAACGGTAGAGCGGGTCGTACAGTTGAGGGACATTGCTAAAATACGTGCGGTGGTTGTTTTTCCGATACCACGAGGACCGCAGAAAAGCCAGGCGTGGTTTACCCGGCCATCTTTCAGTGAATTGGAGAGAATGCGTACAGGCACATCCTGACCGGCTACGTCCGAGAAGTGACGGGGGCGCCATTTCCGGTATAAAGTAAGATACGGGTTATGATTCTGCGCATCCTGGAGGGGTTCCTTCTGTTCCAACCTTCTCACTCCAAAAAATACAAAAAATTGCCCCTAATCGTGCACCGGTAATCGACCCATCTCTCCACGGCCGTCAACAGGACCACCAGCTCCGGCCAGGAACCCTTGCGGCACCCGAAGAGCCCCACGTACCGTTGCTCCCTCCCGGGCCTGGCGGGGTTGGCGGAGGTTCGTCGCGCAAGACCCGGCCATCATCGCTGTGTATCCTGTCCGTAACCGGAAAAAACAGGCCTCATACCGGAGTTCGACCCTGCTATAGCGGATTGCAGGTACAGGGCACCGCTAACTCCCCGTCTAGCACGATTAGAGGCATATATGGCGGAGAGGGTGGGATTTGAACCCACGAGACAGGGAATCTCCTGCCTACCCGCTCTCCAGGCGGGCGCCTTCAACCGGACTCAGCCACCTCTCCGCAAATTCAGATTTCTCCACTGCTCATTATAAAGAGGGACACCGGGTTTGACAAGGTCATGGGAGGTTACTCTATGGATTCATCGCAGCAGTGACCCTGGGAGGAGCCGGGAGAGACGGTGGTTCCCTTCATGCGCAGTACTACCCGGTTGGGGATACACGCGATAAACCCACCGTTGTCGGGAATGTTTCCCATTTCAAGACAGACTTTGTCTGGACAGGGGGAATACGCGACCCAAACCTTTCCGCCCTGTATGTGCACCTGGGTTGTTCCCCGGGGGCCTTCCAATGAAAGAATACGGGAAAGTGCGGGAGTAACACGAATTTCTTCAACCAGGGAATCACTTTCCACCAGCAATGTGTATGCGTCTCTTCTCAGTGGGTCAAACCGGAAAAAAAGCAGCAAAAGAAGCACACAACCGATCGCTGCCAACACGAGCCAGTCGTTTCGGCGAAACATGTACATGGCGAACCCTAAAAGCGCCCCAACTCTCCCGCGATAAAACGGTCAAGGACAATAGAGGCTGCCCCAAGCAGCACGGCGTCTTTTCCTCCTTGAGAATAACGCAGGACGGGTTGGGCATAGTCGCGGAAAAAGAGGCGCTCTTCCAGGGATCGACGCAGGGAAACTTCCAGGAATGGCTGAGCGAGTACCGCTTCACCGCCGATAACCACCATGTCGGGAGCGTAAAGATTGACGAGATTAACGAGCCCGGTTCCCATGTACTGGCCGAGATTGCCGAGAAGATCCATGCACGCGGGATCGTTGTTTTCTGCTCCCTGTACGAGGTGTGAGAAACGAATATCTTCTTCTTTCGCCAGCACGTTTTGAAGAAAAGAGCTCTTTCCAAACCACGCCTCCTCCCGCGCCCTCTCGAGCAAAACCAGCAAGCCGCAGTACATTTCTAGGCAGCCGCGGTTGCCGCACACACAGCGAGGCCCGAAGGTGTTCACGCAGGTATGGCCGATTTCGCCCGCTCGGCGCTTTCGACCCCCGTAGAGCTTGCCGTCGATAACAACCCCTGCGCCGACTCCCTCGCCCACCATGAAATATACCAGGTTCCTCACCTCTTTACCCGCCCCGTTCCAGGTTTCATGCAGGCAGGCCGCGTCGGCGTCATTCATGAGAAAAATCGGTAAATCATATTCAGAAAGGGGGGAGCGCAGGTCCAGGCTGCGATGACTGAGAAATGTGGGGTGCGCAAGGATGGTACAGGTCTCGGGATCTACGGGGCCGGGGCTGCAAATACCGATACCGAGTATCAGCCGAAGGGATTGGGTGGCATACTCCAGAACATGGATAAATTCTTTTTGGAGCTCAAGCAGGGCAGAGTCGGTATTGTCCAGAATGCTGTAGGAAGAATCCCGACGGTAGAGAATGTTCGGTCCCAAGTCCGTGAGGGCGATCGAAAAACCTCGCCGGGTGAAGGCAATGGCGATGGTGTAGAAGGCCCGCTCGTTGAAAGAAAGAAGGATGGGCTTGCGCCCGGCTTTCGTGTCAGAGGTACCCACTTCGTAAAGCATGCGGGAAGAGATGAGCTCGTTGGCGATGTTGGTGATGGTGGGTTGGGTGAGGCCGGTGGTACGGGCCAGCTCAATACGTGATAACAGGGTGCGTTTTTTCACCAGGCGCAGAACCAGCGAACGGTTTTTGAGCTTAACATCAGTGAGATTATCGCCGATTCTTTGAGCCATAATTCCCCCTGAGCAATTTTCTTCTTTGCCACCCTCTGAAAAATTCTCTGTTTTTTATCATCACGGTTTTCACTTCTGGCCCCTCGGTTCACACTTTCTCTGCCGGCTTCATTATAGACAAAAAACCCTTTTGGGGGAAGGGTTGGTTACCGTGAAGAGACCGGTTGCCTTTCTTTCGATTTCAGCGCTCTTCCAAAATCGGCAATTTGCGCTACAATACAGGAGGGAAATCCGATAAGGGGGCAGGAATGGAAAAGGGATCGCATTTACGCAATTCGATCAGGTGGCTCTACCCCGGTATGCGGGTGAAACGGTGGCTTTTGCTCGCTATACTGGGAGTGATTCTCATATCCATCGGAGTGAGCCTGATTCTCTATACCCCCTCCTTCCGTGGCATATACGTCACCTGGAACCGCTTCGTGGTCCTAACACTGCGCAGCTACTGGGCAGCCATGCTGGTGGGTATTTTATGGCTTGCGGGGGGAGCCGCCCTCATCGTTTTCGGCCTGCAGCGCATGAACCGCTCCGTGATAGACGGTATCGTTCCCGCGCTGGAGTCGGACGTGGCCACCACCATCTTCCGCCGCCGGCAGCTGGAGCGGGGCCCCAATATACTGGCCATCGGAGGGGGACACGGCTTACACACCCTGCTCCACGGTCTCAAGAAGTTCACCTCCAACACCACCGCGGTGGTGACGGTTTTTGACGACGGAGGGAGTTCAGGCCGCCTGCGCAAAGACCTGGGGGTGCTCCCCCCGGGGGATATCCGCAACTGTCTCATCGCCCTTGCCGATACCGAGCCCCTCATGGGGCAGCTCTTTCAGCACCGCTTCGAGAATGAAAACGAGCTCAAGGGGCACAACTTCGGAAATCTCTTCATCACCGCGCTCACCCAGGTGACCGGTGATTTCCAGAAGGCGATCGTGGAATCAAGCAAGGTGCTTGCCGTAAAGGGAAGGGTGCTCCCCACCACGCTGCAGAACGTCACGTTGAGCGCCGAATGTGAAGACGGAACAGTGGTGGTGGGCGAATCCAACATCGGCCACTGCGGCCAAAAGGTGAAAAACCTCTATCTTGATCCCACCCCGGTACTCACCACTCCGGATGTCCTGCGGGCCATCAGGGAGGCGGACCTCATCGTCCTGGGGCCGGGAAGCCTCTACACCAGCGTCTTGTGTAATCTCGCGGTCAAGGATGTGCGTGAAGCCCTTCTTTCCTCGGACACTCCATTGGTGTATGTGTGCAATGTCACCACCCAGCCGGGGGAGACCGATCACTTCTCCCTTTCCGACCACCTGGACGCTTTGTTCAGGTTTGTTCCCGCAGAAAGGGTGGATTACGTGCTGGTGAACAACGAGCCTCCTTCTCCTCAGCTCCTGGGGGAACTCAAGAAGCGGGGGGTGAGTCCGGTACTCGGTGGCAAGGCGGACCTCGCTTCTCCAACCCGCGTATTGTTCGAGCCGCTGCTCGATTCCGCACAACCTTCCCGGCATGATTCAGACAAGCTCGCCCGGGCTATTATACAGATATTGCTCGAGGAGAAACCCGCTTGGGGGTTTTACTTTACTCTGTATACCAACGAAAAGGTGCGGCGGCTGCGGCTGAATAGAATAATGGGGGGGAACTCAAAAGAGCGCAAGAAAGTCGCCGGATATCCCTGACCCTTCACCCCCCCACAGGCCAAACAGGCCTCTCTTCCCGCCCCGCGGTCGATTCAGGAAAAAACCTTCAAAGCGTAAGCAAGTTTTTCCTCTTCATGCCATGGGATTTCATCATGTCCCCACTGGGGATAGATTTTCATGGAACGGTCAGCTGAAAGCGCATGGTTAAAAGCGGCGAACACGGTTGAAGGCGGGCAGGTGCTGTCTTCCAGGCCCACGCTTACAAAAAGCGGGCAGGAAATCCAGGGAGCAAGGTTCATGCAATCAAAGTAGCTCAAGGTGGCGAACAGCTCGTGCCGGTGGTGTCCGGGTGGATCATACGTCTTCAGGTAGCGGGCGATTTCCTGGTAGGGACCGGATTCTGCAAGCTGAACAGCCCGTTCGAAATGGCAGAGGAAAGGCAAATCAGGCATACATAAGGAGACACGAGGGTGAAGGGCCGCCGTGGCCAGGGAGAGCCCTCCGCCCTGGCTCATTCCGGTAACGGCGATTTTTTCCGGGTCTACTTCTTCCCGTTCCGCGAGCAACTGCACGGCGCGTACGCAATCCGTGTACACATGGCGGTAGTAATAGCTTTCTTTCTTCGTTATTCCTTGCGTCATCCAGCCAGCCGCGTGTCCGTTGGGGTATGAAGCGCGATCGGGGGAGCGGGGGTCCTGGCCCCTCACTTCGAGCGACAGGACGGAAAACCCGGCCATCACCCAGGAAAGTGTATGCACGACTCTCATCGCATGCCAGCCGTATCCGTGAAATACCGCTAACCCCGGACCTTTTGTGTTGGGGGATGCGGCTGTGATATAGGTACCGTAAATGCGCGTGTTTTGTGATCCGGCGAAGGAAACGTCAAAAACCCTTACCGCTTCCACCGGGTACGACATGGGGAGGAATTCCGCTTCCAGGGGCTCGCTCAACGCTTCTTCCATGGTGTTTTTCCAGAACTCTTCGAAATCCCTCCGGCGGGTTTGTTTGGGCTGGTAAGCCTGGAGTTGTTCCAGCGTAAGTTCAGGTATGCGCATGTTTTTCCTCCAATCCGCATTTTGTTAAGTAAGATATTCTTGGATTATTCATCTGGTTGGTCAGTCAGCCTTGCGGGCTTCTGCTTCCCGGAGGTGGTGGCTGGTGAGCGGGGGATAGCTCTCCTCCACCACTCCTGTAAGGAGGTATCCGGCCAGCTTTTGTACCGCTCCTCGTTTTCCAAAACGATGTATGTAGTTCCTGTGGTGTTCCAACAACAGCCCGTTGTTGTTCAACAGTGTAACGGCACTGCCTGTGTCTCCCGGTGAGAGGAACACTGACCGCTTCCCCAGGCCGGTGGCCTGCAGAACCCGCAGCTCGTCAGTGCTCAACACCCGGTCAGCCTGCTCCATGGCTTCAGCCAAAAAGCGGGTGAGATTGACGTAGGAGGACCCGTTCCACAGGTATCCGTCGATGATGTCCCCCTCCAGGCTGTGACGGAAAAACCATCCCCTTTTTTCAAGTTGTGGAAGGGCGGAATCAATGTCCGCCCCCCGGGGAAGGGCGAGAAGGTAATACATATCTCCGTCCTTGTCAAGCTGTAGGACGAGATCGAGAAACGCATCAATGTCTTCGCTGAACGCCTTTTCACGGGGAATGAAAGCAAGCGTTGTCTTGCTGCCGGGTAAAAAGGTTAGGGCCACGGGTCGCAAAACATCCGCGGGCAGGTTCCCCGTGAAATAGGTTGGAACGTTGTGGCGTCGCAAGGTAGTACACAGAAGACGGTCATTCAGGAGGACAGGACGTGAGAAAAGACGGCACAACAGGGTTTCCCAAAAAGATAAATTTTTATTTAACGTGACCACCACATGCACGAGGACGGGTTTTTTCCGGGTAAAGAAAAATATCCACGGAAGAAGCCGTACGTTTTCCTGAAAGAGCACCAGCTGTTCACGGTATCCCTTCCGGTGGGAGAGCATGCGGTGCAATCGAAAAAGGCGGGTAAAAAAAGAGCGCCCCTGTTTACCTGGTGTGTATTTGTCAGAAATTTCCGGTAAATTCCGGTTACGAAAAAACCCGGGAAAATCCACGGAGTAAAACAGGACCTTGGCCCGGGGGTCGAGTTCTTTTATTGTATTTCGGGTAACAAGTGCTACCTGTGTGCTTATACCACTGGCTGGAATCATCAGGATGCATTTCAAGGGTACGCCTCCGAGGGGTTTTTGCCCTCGTTTATTATAGAGAAAAACCAAAAAAAATCCATTACCTGTTCTGGTTCACGCCTGCCGGTAACGCAAGCCTATTTGTGATAACATAATACAGAGCACATGATGCCTCAGCCGCTTCTTTCCCCTGCAAGGGGGGGGGCTGAAACCATGGAGGACACAGGTGCCAAATACGGTTACCGTTGGAGTGGTTCAGTTACAGACCGGCCCTGTCCGGAAGGAGAACCTGGAAAAGGCCTCTGAGCTTACGGAAAAAGCGGTCCGGATGGGTGCGCAGATTGTTGTTCTGCCGGAAATGTTTGCCTGCCCTTATAGCCTTCGATCATTTGTATCCGAGGCGGAAACATTTCCGGATGGTCCCACCGGAAAAACGCTTGCCGGGCTTGCGCGTCGCAACAGCGTATGGGTAGTGGGAGGGTCGTTCCCGGAGGCTTCCGGGGAGAGGATATACAATGCCTCGCCCGTCTTTTCTCCCCGGGGAAAACCGGTTGCCCTTCATCGCAAGGTGCACCTTTTTGACGTAAACCTCAACGAGCTTCGCTTTCAAGAATCTGCTGTTTTCACTCCCGGAGATCGCTGTACAGTGGTTGATACCCCGTGGGGGAAAATGGGGGTAATGATCTGTTATGATGTTCGTTTTCCCGAATTTGCGCGGCTGTACGCCTTGGGGGGGAGTCGCCTTTTGTGTGTTCCAGCGGCTTTCAATGATGTAACCGGTCCCCTTCATTGGGACATGCTTTTTCGGTGCCGAGCGCTTGACAACCAATTATTCGTAGTCGCCGCTTCCCCTGCGCCTCTTGCGGGAGCAGCCTACCAGGCATGGGGTCACAGCATGATAGCTGATCCCATGGGAAGAGTGCTGGGGTCCCTGGAGAGGGAGGAGGGTGTGTTGGTGCGGGAACTTGACTTTGCGGTCCTTGAGCGCAGTCGGGAAACTTTGCCGCTTTTACACCACCGGAGGAGGGATATGTATCCCCTGGCCGGAGAATGATGGGAATTCGGGTGTCTTTGAGAGCCGGGCAAGATGTGTTAAACTATTGGTTAAGGGGAGGCATATCCGCTCCATGCACAGGGAGGGTGCTGGAGCGGAGAAAAACCGATAGGCGGGGGTGACAGTATGGCGCGTGATATTAACTATTTTTTTGGCATAGGGAACCTGACCCGGGAACCTGACCTGCGGTATACGCCTCAGGGTACAGCAATCTGCCGCTTCGGCATCGCCATGAACCGGCAATACCAAGGGCGAGAGGGAACGGTAGAAGACACCACCTTCATTAACATCGCTGCATGGTCTAAAATGGGTGAAAACTGTGCCCGCTTCCTCCACAAGGGCAGCCGGGTAGCCGTAGTAGGGGAGCTTCGCTCCAATAACTGGGAGGACCGGGAAGGAAACAAACGTACCTCTTATGAGATAAATGCCCTCAACGTACAATTCCTCAGTTCGCCGCGCGGCAAAGGTGAGGAAGAGTATGTCTCTGACTCCAGCGAGAGCTATCAATCAGGCGATGACAGCGATAACTACACCTTTCGAGGGCAGCAGGGGGATGACGACAATGCCTTGGGAGACCTTGAGGAAACCCCTTCCGATGACCAGAAACAAGATGATGTTTCCCCTTTTTAGGAAAATTGTTTTTTTGTGTGTGGTAGCGCTTGTGTTGATGGCCGCTTCGATCTCTTTTGCGGCATTCAGGGTTGAACACGGAGGGAGAGTTACCACGGTTGATGTGCCGGCGGAGGAATACCGTGGGCGGGTATACATCGAGCTGGCTCCCTTGTTCAGCCAGATAGGCGGCATCGTTTATTATTCGCCCATAATGGAAAAGGTGCACCTCACTTTTCGCCATTCCAAGTGGGTGCTTTCCATGGATAAAGGAGTGGCGGTTTCAGAAGAAGGCGAGGAGGTGGAATTACGGCAGGAAATTTTTATAGAAGGTACGGCGGTGTTCGCTACGACCGACCTGCTTTCGCGCCTTTTCGGAATCAACATCACAAGTGTTGAAGCCGTAGAAACTCCTGTTCCTTCACCCTCTCCGGTCGCGGTGACGCCTGAGCCGCGCATGAACATTTTGCGGGGAGTCCGCTACTACACTGAGCATGCTGATGAGCGTACCAGGGTAACATTTGATTTTGTGGCAGAACCTCCAACGCACGCCATCGAAGTGGACAATCCCGCACGCCGGGTGCGCATCCGTTTTGATAACTGCAGCCTGGGGAGTGGTGTTTCCACGGTTCATGTTGGTGATGCGCGGACGGAACGGGTGGAAATCCGCGAAGTCAACAACGCGGTTGAGGTGGTTGTGGTGTTGAACACCGCGGTGAGTGTTGACAAGGGTGTACTCGGAGGTGCCGACCCCCGTATTTTCATTGACATCGAGCATTCTCCAATAGCGGAAAGGGAGCCGGTTATCGAGGTGAGGGCAAGTCCCACACCGGCTGATCCAACTCCGACACCGGCTGATCCAACTC
>SKXZ01000230.1 GCA_007128145.1 Candidatus Nitricultor lacus
ATAATATTTGTATAATAATTAGAATGAAGGGGGGAATTTATATTGATGCAGGAAGGAGTGGGAGCTACAGATCGTTGCAATGTGTTTTGCAGTGACACGGAAAAGGTTGGGCGAGTCAAACAGAGGCTTAAGGGATTGGAGGTCATGGTCGATATTTTCAAGGCCCTTTCCGACAAGACGCGCTTTCACATCGTATTCGCCCTCTGGCACGAAGAGCTCTGTGTCTGCGATATTGCGCAAGTTGTTGGAATAACGGTAGCGGGGGCATCATACCACCTGCGCTATTTACGCAGCCTCAGGCTTGTGAAAGCACGCAAGAGAGGGAAGACTGTTTTTTACCAGTTGGATGATGATCACGTAGCTTCCATGGTACGGGTCGCACTCGAACACACGCGGGAAGAAAGCGGATAAGGGAGTAGGAATCAGTGGAGGGATTTTCTCCGGTAATTGCAACTGATGCTGTGTTTCATGTGTTTCTTTATGCCGCTCAACTGGCTTTGCGGGTCATTCCCTTGCTGATCACGGCTGTTTTTCTGGCTGAGGCGGCAAGGCTTTGGCTTGGTGATGATAGGCTCAGGCTTTTGCTGGCTGGAAGGAAACTCTGGATGAGCCGGTTGCGGGCTGTAGCCCTGGGAGCCGTGCTGCCGTTTTGTGAGTGCGGTGCCTTTCCCGTGATGCTTGGTCTAATCAGAGCAAATGTTCCCAAGGGGGCTGTTCTCTCTTTCTTCCTGGTGAGCCCGGTAGTCAGTATGCCGGCATTTTTCGTTCTGATGGGGGTTTTTGGCCTTCCGCTTGCTCTTGTGTATCTTTTGATTACCTCAACGGCTGCTTTGGCCGCCGGGTTCTTGCTCGAACCCGCCGGACGGCACTGGGGTATGTTCAAGGAAGATATAGAGGTGGGGAAAAGGTGTGGTACCTCAAGCGTTAACAAAGAGAAGAATGCTAATATATGTTGCTCTACGGTTGAATCGAAAACCGGTCAGGGGAAAAAGAAATTTTCAGCAGTGGTAGGACCTGCCTGGAACCACACTGTACGACTTTTCAAACGGGTGTTTCCCTACATGGCAGTAGTCATTTTCGCATCTGCAATATTAAACACCTTTGTACCAGGGCAACTGATCGAACGGGCTCTTGCGGAGCGGGCACCCTATGATATATTGATCGCCGCCCTGGTTGGAATACCGGTATACAGCGGAGACTGCGCGATGATCGCCCTGGCTGCACCCTTGATTGGTGCCACCGGAGCTGTCGGCGCCGGCATTGCTTTTATCATAGCAGGTTCCGGTACGAGTATCAGCGGAATTATCTTCATGAGCTCGGTTTTTGAACGCCGCTTTATTGTTTTGTATGTTCTTACAGTATTCAGTATTGCTCTTCTTGTCGGTTACCTGGTCTCAGTTTTATTCATCCTCGAGGTGTTTTAATTTCCAAGCACCAGGTCTAAATCCTTCGCCTTTAGGCGACAAGCTCAAGCACATTGAAAACTGTTTCCCCAACCGGTACCATGTTCCCAAGAGGTGAAAGTGATTCAGCCACATATAATAACAGCTTCTCCTAAATAAGTGCAGCTGACGATAATGAATTCTATAAAGGAAATACTGAAAATAATTTTATTCAATGAGTCAAGATTATGTTTTTCACTTTATTCTATTCCTCCCTCTCATCCCGATGAATGGAAATGCTAGACTTTGCGGTATGATTGGGGATATATTGAGAAAGGAGATGAAATATTGAAGAAAATAAAAATTATTGTGCTCAGCGATTACTTTTGTACCCCCCACGTCATAGAAAAGGCAATACAAGAAAAACCTTTCTGGGAGAAAACGGAAAGGAAATATTTCAACACCGACTGGCCCATCAAACCTTTCTGTTATGATGAAGAATACGAGGAATATACACCATATCCGGAAGAAGCCCTCAAAGAGGCAGCAGACTGTCAAGCAATTATTACCCACAATGGGCTCATCGATAAACGGTTGATCGATGCAGCAGAAAATTTGAAAATTATCGGTTGCATGCGAAGTGGTCCGGTGAATGTCGATGTACCCTATGCTTCCGCCCGTAACATCCCGGTTGTGTCCACCCCTTACAGGGGAACCGAGGCGGTAGCCGAATTTGTTGTCGGTGTTATCATCGCTTTGCGGCGACATATTGTGCTCGCGCACGAGGCATTTAAAAGAGGATCATGGACACAAAACTATTTTTATCAATACGATACTGCTTATCCTTCTTTTTCCGAGCAACGGGTCGGGTTGATCGGTTTCGGAAATATCGCCCGTGAATTTGCACGCTTGCTCACTCCTTTTCACTGTGAATTCATAGCACATGATCCTTTTGTGAGCAAAGAAAAAATGGCTGCAATTGGTGTAGAGAAAGTCGAACTGGAGGAATTATTGAAAAATTCAGACATTATTTCATTGCACCTGAGGTATGCCAAGGGAATGGAAAACATGATAGGCAGAGAAGAGTTCCGCATGATGAAATCCACCGCGCTCTTTGTGAATACCGCACGGGGGCGCCTGCTGGATGAGGTGGCTTTAGAAGAAGCATTGAGAGAGAAGTGGATTGCCGGTGCGGCCCTTGATACCTTTTGGGATGAAGACCAGGTAAGCAAAAAACTGATTGATATCCCCGCTAACTTAATTTTAACCCCTCATATAGCAGGTGCCAGCCGGAAGACAGCCGATGCCGCGGCTCTTACGGTGGTTGAGGCATTTGAAGAATTTTTCACAAAGAATACGTAAATCGATATTCTTTTATTCATCACATGCATCAAGGTCGGGATATTGTTCCGGTGAATCCCCCTTGTACTCTTCTATTTGTGGATGCAATGGTAAGGGTTTGTCCTTATCAATATCGAGGAGCAACACATCGAATTTCCACATATCTCCAAAATCAAAAATATAGCTCATTTTTTGACCGGGCATGAGTCCGAGATTACCGATTTTCACAGTATCGGTATAAAGCCCGTTTGCTGGGGCCTTGGATGTCCGACAAACGATTTCTTTACCACTCATAATGTTTCTCAAATAAAAACTGTACAGATGGTCAGAGTCGAATTTGAATGCCTCTTGAATGGCCGTATGCAAATCATCCAGGGTATGCCTGTATGAGAGCCAGATGGTACGCCATAACGTTTTTGAAAGCGCTACCTTGAAAAGGTAAGATCCTTTTCTCTGTTTTACCAGCTCTCCTGCGACTGTTTTGTTCACTGTACCAGCCGGAAAAGCATCTGCTAAAACCTTATACAGCTTAACTTTTGGAGTGGTCAGAAGTGATGAGTCAAAGCCGATTATTTCCTGCAGGCTCCATTCCTCTTTTTCCAGGTAAGGAATACCTTTACTGAGCAGGATATTACTCAGCTTGATACCTAATGAAGTTGGAGTAATCGACTTGAAAAAACTATCTTTTAGGAGTTCCTGGGATTTGTTTAACTCATAAGTGGAAAACCCGAAAAAATGCAGGTGGTAAATGAGTTCAGGATGGTAGCTATTCGTTTGTTGTGGAGCATTGAATTAAGCTTAAAGGAATGCTTTTTTCCAAGTACTCCCTTTTTCTCAGTCAAAAGTGGTTTTTCACGGTTGATGTAATCAGTGAAAATTTTGAAATCATTAACCAGCGGATTGATCAACCATTTGCTATCATGACATTCCATAAATATTCAACCTCCCAAAATTAGATGATGGGTATCAGCTCTCAACGATAACCTCAATCGCAAATGATGCGATTTATTGCCTTATCATATTACTGAACATACTGATTGTCGACATTATATGATTTTCTACCGTTTTTTATAGTTCATTAAATATTACTCTGTCTTCTTTGAAGGGGCAAAATATGCCAAAACAGAGGATTATTAGTGTACAAAGAGTTATAATGAAAATCGGAACAACCGAGAAGTGTTGAAGCGAGGAAATAGGGAGGAGGAAATAGGGGGTAGGAAGTATAAAAAAGCGGTGAGAAGATGCGTAGTGACATTGCCTTTCTTGCAAAGGATTGTCCGCTCCAACGCTCCAACGATTCATTGACACAGGAGGTTATCCGTGCTTGATTTATTCGTATTTTTC
>SKXZ01000224.1 GCA_007128145.1 Candidatus Nitricultor lacus
AGTTCGATTTCAGAATACGATCATAATCCGCTGTATGCGGATTGGATCCGTATGGGGCCGGGGGCCGTCCCATTCCAAAACCAACCGGTTTATTCCATCGATCAAGTCGGAGGAAGTCACTGTAAGCCTTTGGTCATCATCGGGGCTGAGGGTTCCCCGCACAGGGTTGAACCTTCCCACGTACCTGTTGTTGAGCACCACGTTGAGGTTGGTACGGGGCTCTCCCTGTACCCAGGCAATAATGGAGGCCCTCTGTGGAAGCTCTCCGGGATCAAAAGTGAATTCAAGGCTATCTCCCGGTCTCAATTCGAGCGTGGAACGACCGCCCTGTGCGTAACCCGTCACTATCCTTCCAGAATACCTCACGTCTATTCCATCATGAATGGGCGATCCGGAGCTGAAATCCAGGGAAAAAGAGGTAGCTACAGGCCGGGGTGAACGTGGGCGAACGCGCTCCGGTTCCACCGTACCGACAATGTACTGGCTGACAGGCGAAAGCCCGGGGGCTCCCCTGAATTCAGCATTGATTTCCACTTCCCTCGGTAAACGCACGGTGGGTGCGTAATAGTACACAACCACACGTCCGGAGGAGCCGGTGATTGCGGACGTTCGATCAAAATCTCCACTTTCGGCCGACCAGAAAATAGTCCGGCCAAACACGGGATTTCCCTGCTCATCGCGCAGAGTCGCCTCCAAACGAACCCTCTCTCCGGAGATCACTGTAAAGGTCGAGGGGTTGATACTGAGGCGGGGTGGCCGTACAGGAGAGCGCACGTCAGCCGTAGTCCGTGCGGAACTTGCCTCATACATACGGTCACCGTGGAAACGAACGGTTATGGTTACCGGACCACGGTCCCCGGCAGGCGCGTAAAAAGTGTTGCGCGATTGCCCCTGGGGTGAAGTGGTGGTGATACTCGAACCGAGAGACCCCCTGTTTGTCGACCACTCCAGCTGTCTGCCCGCTAAAAGCCTTCCATTTTCATCTCTGAGAGTGGCAGTGAGGACGACCGATCCATCAGGATCGATACTGAAAGACGCCGGATCAATCCTGAGCGTCGTTGCCGTTACCCGGGCCATAACGGAATAATGTGTACGATTGGTGGCGTAATTACGGAAAATCCGGCCTGCTCGATGCGGTTCACGGATAAAATCTTCCAGGTTTCTGTCTGAAACCACGTCGGGAGTTAATAAAACCACAACTCTTTCAGTCCCGGAAGGCCCGGTGATAGTGCCATTATAGGAGCGGGTCGAACCCTGTGTCACGAACTGGTCACGCACCAGGACGCTCACCGATCCATCGCTCTGGTAGTGCAAGAGGTTGATGTACCCGCCACTGGTGGCCCGGTAGCGTATGGTGATAGGTTCCCCCACCTCATACGCCGCCCCCTCTCCACGGTCGACGGACAAGGATATCTGGGGTGATTGGGGAATATCGGCATAAGAACCGGGACTGAGATTGAAACGAAAAGTCACGCGGGGTTGCGCGAGGGCAACTGCAGAAACCAGTAATACCGCAACAATTACTGCGGAAAGGAGAAGAATATATATAGGCTGTTTAGACAAAAACATGTCAATTACCTCCCTCGTGGATACCTGAATTGAACCAATCGGTAAACTTCATACTGATATCATAGCCATAGCTTTAAGAGTTTCATAGAGTTCCCACTGCTGGAAAAAAAATAGTTACCGATTTTTCACTTACCATCAAACACTGCGAGCAATGCTTCTATTCCCGAGACAATTATAGCACCGGATGAACGTATCGTACCCAACAAGTGCCGGGCTTCTCCTTCCGTGAAGTCATAATCCTCACGCAGCCCCTCTTCGAAAATTATCACCTGTTTTCCCTTTCGCACCAGGGTGAGAACCTGCCGGAGGTTTTCCAGGTTTCCGTATCCCCAGTAGGTCGGTGCTACCACAACCCAGCGCGATTGCCCCGCGAGTATCCGGAAACGCTCCGCTGTCTCCGGCCCGAGAGGTGAAAAGGGTTTTTCCGCGGCCACGGGAAGCCCCAGCCGGCGCGCTGTTTCTTCATCGGTATCAAGCTTGTTGACCATACCCACGCTCACCTGAAAGCCATGTTCGGTGAGGGCGCGCATTAAGGGTATTCCCGACCCTCCACCACACACGATGTGCACCCGTTCACCCTCCTTCTTTACCGGCTCACGGCGCTTGAGGGGCATGAAGAACGGCCGGTACGTATGGGGATGGACCTCCTCCAGGAATTCCACATTCAGCAACTCCTCCACTGCGGCGACGTGCATCACCTCATTTATCGGTCCATCACGCAAGATTTTGCCTGCCTTGAGGAAAAGCGCCCTGGTGCAAAACTGGGATACCAGGTTCAGGTCATGGAACACTCCTACCACCGTCATTCCCTTCCTTCGCAGAGAAAGAAGGATATCCATGATCTCGAGCTGATGGAGAACATCCAGATGACTGGTAGGCTCATCCAACAGAAGGAGTTCCGGTTCCTGGGCCAGGGCACGGGCGAGCATCACCCTCTGGCGCTCACCACCGGAGAGTTCACCCAGGGGACGGTCGGCAAAGGATGCAGTCGCGGTCGCATGCATGGCTTTTTCCACCGCTTGGTAATCTGCCTCGCTTTCCCTCCTGAAACGCCGCAGATGAGGGAACCGGCCCAACAGCACCACCTCGAAACAAGGGAGAAAAATATCAGTGGGGACCTCCTGGAACACCATTCCCACCACCCGTGCCCACTCCTCCCGGCGCAAAGGGGAGGTCGGATTGCCTTCCAGCTCCACTTTGCCCGAGGAAGGAGGAAGTAACCCGGCTAAAAGGTACAGCAGGGTGCTTTTCCCGGAACCGTTCGGTCCGGCCACACCCAGAAATTCACCCCGGGGGAGCTGGAAAGAGACCCCTCGCAGGGCTTTACGATCTCCGTAAGCGAAGCTGAGTGAACGAACGTGCAGGAAAGGCTTCACCATCGCCCCCTCCTCCTGCGCAGCAGATACACGAAAAATGGTGCTCCCAGAATCCCGGTAACGATGCCCACCGGCAGTTCCACGGGGTGTACGACGGTTCGGGCGATCACGTCAGCCCACAACAGCACCACTCCACCGGCAAATAAGGAAGCGGGCAGAAGAAGGCGGTGGTTTTGCCCGCCCAAAAGGCGCACGAGATGCGGTACCACAAGGCCCACGAAACCGATGACACCGCTTACAGAAACACAGGCCGCCACCAGGAGAGAAGAGGTGACCAGGAGGCGTTTTTTGACTTTTTCCACGTCAACCCCCATACTCTCGGCGGCCCGTTCCCCCAGGAGAAAAGCATTGAGTTCACGGGCATGGGCAAGAAGAACCGGTACCGCAAACACGGTAAAAGGAAGAGTCATCCACACTTCACGGTACCCCCGGTTCCACAAGCCTCCCATGATCCAAAACACTACCTGGTGAAGGCTTTCCCCCGCCATGTACATTCCCAGGGAAATGAGGGCGGAAAAGAAAAAACCAACTGCTACTCCGGCCAAAAGGAGGGTTTCCAGGGGGAAGCGGTGTCCAATTCTTCCCAGGCTGAAGACCACGGCCGCCGTAAGCAGGGCGAAAGCAAAGGCGGTGACGGGTATGGCAAGAACACTCCGCGATATACCGGTAAGAATGGCTACCACCGCCCCGAAGGCGGCCCCGGAGCTTATTCCGAGAATATAAGGATCCACCAGGGGGTTACGGAAGAGTCCCTGCATGACCGCGCCGGAAAGAGACAGCCCTCCGCCTACCAAAACAGCCAGAAAAACACGGGGAAGCCGTATCAGGAGAAGGATAGTCCGCTCGGTTCCCTCAAGCTGCCCCGGCCGCAGGAAGGCGCCGATATCACTCACATTAAGTGTTCCCCCGCCCACCGCTCCCGCCAGGAGAATACTTAAAAAGAGACCTCCCGCCAGGGCGACCATCAACAGGCGGTCGCGACGGCGCTCATGGTCACGCCTTGCCCTAGGGGAGCTCAAGTGCTCCATGGGATTCTACGCGTGCGGGGTGGAAGAGAGACGCAAACAAGCGCAATGCTTCGACCACCCTCGGTCCGGAGCGGGAAACGATGTCTGAACTCACCCGGTGTACTCTTCCATTCTCTCGGGCGGAGGTGGCCCCGAGTCGGGAGTCCGACATCACGAACTCATAGGGCAGGTTTTCAGCTGCTCCATGATCGTCCACCACGGTGATTATCTCCGGATTCCGCCGCAGTACTTCCTCAAGATCAAGTGTCACATAGCCTGAAAGCTCACCGGTGAGGTTATGTCCCCCTGCCCGATTGATCAGGTGACCGACAAAAGTATCTCCTCCCACCGTCCATACCGGGTCATGCCAGATAAGGTGGAGCACGGAGGGTTTATCCTCTTCTTCCAATCCTTCCAGGAGCGAGAGTACTTCCCCTGCTTCCTCCCGCAGCGACTCCACTTTCTCAAGTCCTTGCGGGTGATGGGCGATCAAGGACACGATCTCCATGGATTCGAATATTTCCTCGATCGTCCGGGGTTCGAGAACAAAGACGTCGAGCCCCAGTTCCGTGAGCCTCGTTACCGCTTCATCCGGCGTGAGTGAACTTGCCAGTACCAGGGCAGGAGCGAGTCGGACAACGGCTTCCAAATCAACCTCGGTAATGCTTCCGATGACATCCTTTTCAGCCACCTCCGGCGGGTAGTTACAATACGTTGTCACACCCGCCAGGCGATCAGCCAAACCCAGGTAATAGACAATTTCCGTATTGGCCGGTGAAAGTGATATGATCCGCTCGGGGGGTGCTGAAAAACGGAGTGTTCTGCCCTCGTGATCCGTAAACTCCGTACCGGCGTGCGCAGAAGGCAAAAAGGTAAGCAAAAGGAGAAAGAGAGTACATACGATACAGCATAACTTCATGGAAAGATCACCTCGTTTATTGGCATGGAAAGAGAAGGAGGTGAGGGAGGATATCCCGGGCATGGTCGGCGGAAACCACATCAATCCCCACCTCCTCTTTCCACGAAGAGTGGTTGGGGTAACATGGAGGCAGGTCTCCTGACTCCCGGATCTTCGCGTACGCGTTTGCCTTCCCGGTTTTTACCAGTGGCTCTGTACGAGCGCCGCTCCCCGGTCACAGTGGCGGGACCGCGCCGGAATCACACCGGACTTCCCTTTTAAGGCCCGAAGGCCACCCACAGTACTTCAACCGGTCACAGTATACCACCCGGGAAAAAAGAGTCAAGGCTTTAAAAAGCGGGGGAAGGTAGGGCGGGGAAGTGGGGAATTGGAAAGGCGGTGGAATTCCACTACTCACGACTCCCTACTCCCGACTCACTGACTTTGCACCCCTTCTACCCTTTTACCCTTATACCCGTCTACTTAGATGCCCGTCTACCCTTTTACCAATATACACATATACACATATACGCGTATACGCATTTCCGTTCGAGCTCTTGAATTATTCGAGAAAGGGATTGATTACCGTCACTTCCCCGTATTTCTGCTTATGAGAAAGGTCTTCTGACCAGAGTATGGAACAACCAAGGCAGTTGGCACTACATATGATGAGTGCATCCCAAAAAGAAAGCTCGAATCTTTGCTGTATCGTAATAGCTTCCAAAATATCCTTTAGATCAGGCATATGAAATTTCCATTGCCCAAGATCAGCAATAATCAATGATGCTTTATCATACGGCAAGGGTTTGGGAACCTTCTGAGTGATGTTCACATATAATTCCTGAAGAACCTGGCTGCTCAGGCACCCATTTCCAGTATGCCAGAGTTTTTTTACCAATGCAGTTGAACGCATGTTCTTATCAGGATCCGAACGGTCAAAAGCGTATATAAATATATTTGTATCTACAAATTGTAATATACTATTTCTTTCTTTCATGAACTTCTTCTCTTTCCCAGGGAATTTTTCCTTCCATTCCCAGATTGAAGCCTTTTTCTAACAGGGCAAGCTGTCTGGAACATGCATTTTGGTATGCTTTTTCATTGTTTACCAATTCTTCAAGAACCCTGGTTAACAGTCCTGATACTGATGTGTTTTTATCCACGGCAATATGTTTTACTTTTTGAAGTAAATCCTTAGGCAAAGAAAGGGTTATATTGCGTCGTTCCACTGTATGGTCACCTCCACGTATATAAGTATAACACATTAATACGTGAGATATGAAATTCAACCTTCACTACCGATTCAGGAAAAACCAGAAAACGGCCCATGAAGCCACCGCCAGTGTCGGCAGTATCATTTTCCGGTACACAGAGGCCAATTGTACATCGAAGTAGCGGCAGGAAACCACCAGGCACAGGTGGGTAGGGGAAAAGATGATGCCTGCATAGCCTCCCATGAAAACGAGGGGAAGTATCGCTTCCAGGGGATACCCGGTCAATAAGGGCAAAACCACGGGGAGGGATATACCAACAAAGGCGGCGCTGAAGCCGCTCACCAGGGCAACCAGGAAAGGAATTCCCATGCCCAGGGCAAGCACGGGTAAATCACGTGCCACCAGATACTCCACCGTCTGATTGACCACGCCGGTTCCCAGAAGAACCGCCTGGAAAACCAGGATACCGGTTATATCAAGCACCAGGCCGGCGGACGCTTTCCCCCACAGGGAAGAAAAGATTTTTTTCACTGGAACGCGCTGGAACAGGACAGAGGCCACGATTCCCAATACTGCTCCCAGCCAGGCAGGTCCTCCCAAAAGAATCACGATCACCGGTACAACAACGGGTGAAATAGCCCGGAAGATCCCTGTATTTCCAGCATTTTCCTCTTTTCCCCCGTTCTCCCCGAATTCCTCCTCCGGCTCCCTTCGTACCACCCACCAACCGGCCACGGCGGCTATGAGAGCAAAAGGCAGATGGCGACTCATCACCCAGGATAGAGGCACCTCAGCGAGGTTGGAAAAGAGGAGTATCGCCGGATAGAGGGGGAGGACATATTCCCACACGTGCCGGAACCAGTAATTTATGAAGGTGAGGGTGGACGTGGTGGTACGATGCGAAGGCCGGGAAGCGTCTACCATGGGTGCGGAAAACAATGCTCCGCCCGGCATGGGTAAAAGACCGATCATGAAAGGAAGAACAACGGACAATCTCCTCCTGCCCCGTACCAGGTTCTTTCCCGCCTGTACCATCCGCTCTATTCCCCCGGTCCGTGAGAGAAAGGTAGCCAGACACATAATGGCCATCACCGCGGCAATAAGTTCGAGGTTTTCAGGATCGAGAAACGTGGAGATAGTGAGCGATACTGCCTGAAGAGGTGGCACACCATGCAGAAGGAACAATATTCCCGAAGCCAGCAACAGGGACAACCCCAGGTTGATTTTGTAACGAAGAAGAAAGAGCACCATGGCGAAAACACCCAGAATAGAAAAAAGAGCATACATTCATTGCCTCCATTACGTTGCTTGATGGGTGATGGATCGAAAAACAGCGTTCCTTACTCCACCCTTTGTGCATCCAGCTTTCGCAAAAATTGATTCAGCTCTTGGGCTACCCGGTGTGGTTTTTCCTCATGGGGAAGATGACCGCACCGCTTGAGTATGACCAGATCCGCATCGGGTACAATGTTCTGCAGACTTTCAGCATGTTGAAGGGGAACAAGGGGGTCATCGGCTCCTTGAATGATGAGGACCGGCATATCAAGGAGGGAGAAATCCGGAAGAACATGATTGCGGCCTGAATCCCGAAAAAGATATAAAAGCGCAAGGCGGGACCTGGGATTATCCACCAGGGGGTTTATCAAGCGCTCGACCATATCTTCATCCACTATCCCGGGGTCGTATACACTCTCACGCAGGATATCGGCCAACTTCCCTGGTGAGCGCACAAGGCGGCGTACCAGGGTGCTTGCCACAACCCGGGTGAAAGGGAAATCCACCAAAAAACGGGCAAAGGGAATGCCCCGTGCGGTGTAGACAGCGGGCGAGAGGAGGACAATACCCACTACCATCTCCGGCATGGAAAGCGCGATCCGCAGGGCCAGGTTTGCGCCCATGGAGTGCCCGACAAGCACTGCTTTTTCCCGGCCTTTTTCAGAAATAAACTCCCCCAGCAAGCGCGCCTGGTTCCGGTGTGAATAATTCTCCATTCTAGCGGGGCGTGACCGGCCCTGGCCGGGAAGGTCAACCAGCAAAATATGTTCTTCTCCCTCCCAATAGCCAAGCAACGGTTCCCAAGTCCGCAGGTTTTCCCCGAACCCGTGTAAAAAAACTACGGTCACATCATCAGGACTATCTCCCTCCCGGTAATGAAGCATATTGTGCGAAAATTCATTATACCTCGATTGCGAAATTTCAGTGCGCTGGTGAGACGCAAACCCCATGGCTTGCGCGGAAAAAAGAAACACTACCATCCCTGCAATAACACACAGGATGAGGGGTGCATGGATTTTCTCAGGTATCACTGTCAACCCCTTCTTTCCCAATCGAGTTTTCCACATCCTTGATAATGAAATAAGCGCGTGTGAACTGGTTTACCGGTACCTGGATGTCTACACCGGCTGAATCTCCGAAGTAGGCTTCGCCACCGTACGGTTCGGTGGTGGACTTGAGAACCACCTTGATCCCCTCGGCCTCAAGATGCCCGCGAATAAGCTCGGCTTCCATCCGGGTATGGGTCGTTTTTACAGTTTTATACTCCACTCCGCGTCAGCTCCTTTCTCACTACTTTTCTATACCTCAACCACTCCTTCTCTCCCTCAATTCCCCCGTATCTACAGTTTTCTTATTCACCTGATGTGATTTGCGATGTGTGAAATGAACCTTATTTATTATAGAATATATATCAATTCCAGAAATATGAGAAAAATTCAAAAGGCTATTGAGGGTTATGGGCGTTTATTTACTACTCACGATTCACGACTCACGACTCACTGTATTTCAGAACGGAGGTTTTCAATGAACGAAGAACTGGGAGCACGTTTTCAGCGTTTTACCAAGTATTATCCGGGAGTAGCCCCTTCAAGGAAAATCAGTCAAACCTCACCCCCTGAGCCATTCAAAACCTACACGGATGTTCCGGTTGTGCAACTACCGACCCCAACCACGCTTTCTGCGCCCTTGCAGCAATTACTCAAGCAGCGTAAAAGCGTGCGGCATTATGAAAGGAAAGCTCTTACTCCCGAAGAGGTTGGAACGCTTCTGTGGGCCGCAGGCGGTGTGCGGAGCCATGAGGGAAACTATTACTTTCGCACCGCTCCTTCTGCCGGAGCCCTCTATCCCCTGGAAACGTACGTTGCAGCCAACCGGGTGGAAGGAATCCCGGCCGGTATCTACCACTACCGGGTAAGGGAACACCTGCTGGAAGAAATAAACAAAGGTGAAAAGGGAGCAGACTTCGCCAAAGCCTGCATGGGGCAGGATTTCCTCTTCCAGGCACCGCTGGTGGTAGCCTGGACAGCGGTCTTTGCCCGTGCAGAGTGGAAATACGGAGACCGGGCTTACCGCTATGTGTACCTGGATTGTGGCCACGTGGCCCAAAACCTCGCCCTTGCCGCCTGTGCCATGGGGTTGGGGTCCTGCCAGGTTGGAGCGCTCTTTGATGATAAGGTCAATTCACTGCTTGGCGTGGACGGGGAAAAGGAAAGTATCCTGTATATGAGCTCGGTGGGTGCACCCGGTGAATAAAATACACGTGAGCGAGCGCGAAAGAGCAGATATTTCCGGAAAAAGGGAGTCGGTGTATTCCGCCCTTATCTGGGATTTCGACGGTACGCTTTTCAATACGTATCCGGCTATGGCTAAAGCCTTGAGCAGGGCTCTCGAGAAAATGGGTCACCAACTTCCTGCCCCGGAGGCCCACAGGCTGCTCAAGGTTTCCCTCCGCCATGCCGTGGAAGTCTCTCGAAACCTTTTCGGTCCCATAGAAAAGGTAGAACTGGAACAACGCTTTTTAGAAGAAAGGCGAGCGGTTGAGGAGCCCTTATCCCAACCCTTCCCCGGGGCAAAAGAAGTGTGTGAGCACATGCGTGCAACGGGAGGACGCAACTTTATATACACGCACAAAGAAAAAACCGTGGTAGAGAGGCTCCTGCACCGATTCGGGATGGAAAAACTCTTCAGTGATATCGTGGGAGGAGATGACGGCCATCCCCACAAACCGTCCCCGCACGGGTTTCTGTACCTCGTGAAACAACATAACCTTTCGCCCTCGGCCACCCTTACGGTGGGTGACCGTCCCCTCGATATCACGGCGGCCCATGCAGCGGGACTTGCAGCGGTCCAACTGGTCGAGGAGGGAAGCCAGGTGGCAGAAGACGCTGACTACCACATCCGTCAACTGATCGAACTGATTCCACTTGTATAGCGGAATTCAGAGCACTTCAGGCATAAAGCGGCCGTCACGGTAGAAAATTTCTCCATCGGCCGCTATTTCTCCCCCTCCACGCATGTCACACAGCATATCCCAATGAAGAGAAGAGCGGTTTTTGCCGCCCGCCTCCACCATGGAATCGCCCAGGGCAAGGTGCACCGTCCCCCCGATTTTTTCGTCAAAGAGCATATTGTGCGTGAATTTCTCGATCCGATTATTTGTACCGATGGCCACTTCACCAAAAGAGGAAGACCCCTCGTCTGTTTCGATAAGAGAATGCAGAAGGTTTTCACCTTTGCGGGCACGGGCTTCCTTTACCCTGCCCTTTTCCATCCGAAGCCATATACCCTCAACTTCCCGTCCCTGGAAAATGCCCGGAAAATCGAAGGTGATCTCTCCATCCACCACGCCTTCGAGCGGAGAGGTAAAGATTTCCCCGTCAGGGAAATTCGCCTTTCCGCAGCAATTCACCCACTTCCTGCCCTTGATACCCACGGTGAGGTCGGTTCCCCGGGACCGTATCCGCAGCATTTCCTTTTTTGAAAGATACTCAACCCACCGCTCCTGCTCTTTTTCAACCTCCCGCCAGGCCGCCACCGGATCATCCTCATCCAGTCTACCCGCACGGAACACAAAATCGGTGTACTCTTCAATACTCATACCCGCCTCCTGGGCATCGGCATTGGTGGGAAATTGCGTGCCGCACCAGCGTAAACTCCCCTCACCCATGCGCTGGGAGAATAAACGGCGAGTTTCTCTATCAGCGCGCATCGCGATTCTTATACGTTCCGGGTCAATGTTTGTCCGTGCACGGGTGTTCCATCCACCCCAAGCGGATATGAACACATCCGCTTTTTCCACCACGGTGCGATATATCGTGTTTTCATGTGCAAGCGCTTCTTCTTCCGCGTGGCGCAACCGTATTCGGGATACAGAATCCAGTGTCACCCAGGGCTCCACCACCGCTCCGCACTGTACAGCCTTTCTCGCTACCGCTTCGATAAACGGGATGGCTATATCTTCGGCCGCGATATATACTCTATCCCCCCGGCGTACCTGGGTCGAATATGTCACCAGAACATCTGCAAGCTTGTGGAGCCTTGAATCGATCACACCGCACCTCCTCCTTTGTAAATGCAGTGAGTAGGGAGTCGTGAGTAGTGGAAAAAACACCCAAACCCTCAACTGCATTTAACATATTTGATGCCGCAACGTATGTTGCTGGGCGGCTCCTTTGTGAATGCAGTGATTACATAAAAACATACTTTACCATGAAGAGGATTTTCGGAAAAGTGCATCTCTATAAAAGGCCTGAAGGCAGGGGAATGCCCTTCGGGCCGGGAGACGGGAGTCGTAAGACGTAAGACGGATAAAGACGGGGGAAAGGATTGAAAAATGCGTGAGGGGTGAGGGGCCATGTAAAGTATGAAGTATGATTTCAGAAGTATGAAGTCAGATTTTCAAATCTACATTCATAAATCCGACTTCAGCAATTCCTGTGTCATTCCGGCATGTGGTAAACCGGAATCCAGTGGCTTTCTTAAAGGCGGTCTAGGAGTGAGTGTTGAAGGGAAAAAACTTTTGACCGTTGGTGTATTAACCCTAAACTCTAGACTCTAAACCCTAAACAGCTTTTATAGGGCGGTCTAGGGTCGAGCGTTAAGAGTTTAGAGCAAGGGACGTTCGAAGGTTGAGCACAACCACTCATGGCTAAAAATGGGGACGCATCCAGGACCCCACTTCATGCCGGGGTGACGAAATGTGGTTGGCCGTGAGATATAAGAAGAAACTCTGATCCTTCTCTTCCGTAGTAAGAAAAAAGACAAATATCAGGAGAGTACCATGAAGCAGAGAGCAAGTTTCAATCACCTTGTAGACGTATTTCTTTTGGCTTGTGTTTTTTTTGTGCTTCTTTTCACTGCAGGTTGTGCCCCGTCTCATTCTCCTCAGCCGCGGGATGAAGCGGATTTTCTTGGAGAAATAATCCAAATCTCAGAAAACCCGCACCAAACGACCGAGGGAAAGATCCTGGTGGAAAATCATGATGAACCGGAGGAGGGCTTTGACCTGGTTTGGCTTTTTGTCGATGGGGATACCGTAATCATGGATTACCGGGTTGAGCCTCCTCAAAGCGGAAATTTCAGGGATCTTGCAATCGGTCAGAAAGTAAATGTATGGACGGATGATATTTTTCTTTTAACCTATCCTCCTCAGGGAGGTGCGATACACATCCACATACTCGAGGACTGAGCAAGTCCTTACTGAAAACCCATAAATTACGGGGAATATTTTTACATTCCGTACCTTTTCTCTACATATACGCACAACACATCAATATTTACCGGGAGGCTTATATCATGCAAAAAACTCTTCGTCTGGTATCCATTGGTCTCGTCGTCACAGTGTTTCTCTTTACCCTGAGCGGTCTTGCATCTGCGCATCCACCGTCTGCGGTGAATCTTGAGTACGACCTGGAAACCAAAGTGCTTACCATTACCACGCCCCATAGTGTAGGCGATTCCACTGATCACTATATCGACCTTATAACAGTATCACTCAACGGTGAAGAGATCGTTAGACAAAACTTCTTCACCCAAGTGACTTCAGGTGAGCAAGAAGCGATTTACCTGGTAATCGACGCAGAAGCCGGGGATACCTTAACGGTTTTTGCCAACTGTAACCGTTTTGGGGATGCAGAAGCCTCACTCACCGTGGAATAGGTAAATGCGGGCTATGAATCTACAGGCCGTCAGGATACGCCTTGACGCAAAAAGGAAAAAGTGGTAGTATCTTTTCAGATCACGGGTTCCGAGGAGTTTTTTGGTCCGAAGGCCGGAAGCCGTCCTGGGAAACACCTGCAAGAGGGACGACCGGCATGTTCTGTAACCGCCGGAAGATATGAGGGGAAAGATGCGTTGCCCCGGCGTGAGAGAGAACTTCCAGGTTCGTTGGGACCCGTGATCTTTTGTATTTTTGGAACAGAAGAGGCTTAATCCCTCTACCCTTTGACCGCTCCTTCAGTCAGACCACCTACCAGATGGCGTTGTACAAAGAGAAAGATAACGAACACCGGTACACAAATAAGGACTGAGGCGGCCATCAAATTCCCCCAGATCGTCTCATATTGCCCCACAAAATCAAAAATGCCTCGCGGGAGTGTGCGTTTTTCCGCGCTGGTGATGAAGGTGAGCGCGAACATAAATTCCTGCCAGGTAATAAAGAAAACATAGGAAGCGGTGGCTCCGATCCCGGGCCGTACCAGGGGAAGTACTACTTTCCAGAATGCCTGCCAGCGGGTACACCCGTCAATAAGGGCCGCTTCTTCCAGGTCCCTGGGGATACCGGTGAAAAACCCGCGTAACAACCACACCCCCACCGGCACGGAAAAAGCAAGATAAGCGATAATGAGCGATAAAAATGAATCGATAAGACCAACCCTGCTCATGATGCGGTAGAGAGGAACTATGATCGCTGCGAGGGGAAAAAGCTGGCTCAAAAGGAGCAGGGTAAAAAATCCCATCCTCCCCGGGAAATACAGCCGGGCAAAACCGTAGGATGAAAATATCGCTACCGCTACTACGACTAATGTAGTACTGCCGGCTACCAGGAAACTATTGAGAAAATAACGGGCAAACATGGATCCCCTGCCGAACACATGGAAATAGTTCACGACCGTCGGCCGCTGGGGAATCAAGCGGGGTGGGACCGTAAACTGTTCATCCGGTTCCTTGAGAGACATGGAAATCATCACGGCAAAAGGAAAGAGCACAAAAGCCACCAGCAGTACCACGAATATGCCGGTGACCACTTTTTTGCGGGTTTCTATGGCACGCATCATTCCATACTCCCCCTTTTCAGGCTTAAGCGAACGTAAATCAGGCTAAATACCAGAAGAATGATGAAGTCGATTACCGCAAAGCGAGACGCTTCCCCAAACCGGAAGCGCCGGAAGCCTAAATCATATATATAAGTGGGAAAGATATGACTTGATTCAGCCGGTCCCCCACCGGTCATAACGTATACCAGTTCAAAATAGTTGAAGGTCCATATAAAGGTGAGCAGCAATGTGATGGTGATGATCGATCGCATGGAAGGCAAGGTGACGTGAAAAAATTTCCCCCAGTCACCCGCACCGTCAATTTCAGAAGCTTCGTACAGTTCTACCGGAACCGTTTGTAATCCCGCAAGATACATAAGTGTCGAAAAAGGGAAACCCTTCCAGATGGCAGCTATAATGACCGCATACAGCGCAAGGCCGGGAAGACTCAGCCAGGTGAGAGGCCGGTCGATGATGCCCAACGTGCGTAAATAATGGTTGATCATACCTAATTGAGGATCATAGAGGAGACGCCACACCATGGCTGCCACGACACCAGGCATTACCCAGGGAAGAATGACAATTCCCCGTACCAGGGTCCGTCCGAAAAAGGATCGGTTAAGAAGGATAGCAGAGCTCAAACCCAGGATAAATTGAAAAATGATGACCAGTACCGTCCACAGAAGGGAATTTGTGAGTACCCGTGCAAGCATGGGAGAAGCAAGAAGGCGCTGGTATGCGTTGATCCCCAGGTAACGAGTAGCGGTGAGAGACATATCAGAAAGACTGTAGATGAAAGTGAGTACCAGCGGATAGAACAGAAGCACCGCGAGCAAAACCAGGGAAGGCAGTATAAAAAGGTATCCGGAAATCCATTCTCGTTTCATTATTTCACCTCTTTAAAACAAGCAGGGGGGCTTTTTATCCCCCCTGCTTTCGTAACTTCAGTTTCCGGAGTAGTACTCATCCAGGAGCTGGTTGATTTCAACTGCTGCGTCGTCAAGAGCTTGCTGAATATCCTTTTGATCCAATAGGATCGCGGTGGTAGCATTACGCTGAATTTCGGCTATATCCGGGTACTGCGGGAAAATGGGACGGTACAGGGCTGTGGTTAACTGGTCGAAGATAACTTCGGGGTGCCGGCGGCGTTCCTGTAGGAAGGAAACTGCGGCTTCCTGGTTCGCCGGAGTGAGAGAAGATACCTTTTCATTCACTTCTGTGCTGGTCCAATACTCGATGAACTTCCAGGCTTCGTCCTTGTGAGGTGTCATCTCGAATATAACCATGTTCCAGCCGCCGAAAGTGCCGATGCTCTCTCCTCCCTCGGGTTTCGGGAAATTCCCCAACCCCCAATCCATGTCGGGTGCCCGGCTCAGAACGGTATCTTCGCCCCATTCCCCATACCAGAACATGGAAACTGATCCCGCGGTGAAGAGCATGAATGAATCTTCTTCGCTGCGTGCGACTTCCCCCGGAGGATTATAGGGCTGCAGGCTTTTGAAAAATTCCATTGCTTCTACGCCTTCTGCTGAATTGAGAACCGCTTCGGTAAAGTCTTCGTTCAGGACAGAACCCCCCGCGGAGAAGATCAAGGCATTTGTGATGCATTGAATGGCATCACCGGTACCCACAAACAAAGAGGTACCCCATTTGTCATCTTCGCCGTCCCCGGTGGTATCACGGGTCAGCATTTGTGCGTATTCATAGAATTCATCCCAGGTTACCGGAGGCGCTTCAGGATCAAGTCCTATTTCCCGAAAATGCTCCTTGTTGTAATAGTTTAGAGCCCAAACACCGACATCAAAGGGGATTCCGTAGAGTTGTCCCTGGTAGAGTGCAGAATCCCAGGCACCGGAAAAATACGCTTCCTCGTTCACGGTATCTGATGCTGCTACATATTCATCAAGAGGGACGATGAACCCCGCGGCTGAAAACTCAGGATTCCAGATCTGGTCCACTACCGCGACATCGGGTGGATTCCCCGCGGCGGCAGCGATCAAAAGCTTGTCTCGATATTCAACATAGGGAAACACGGTGAACTGTACATCGATTTCAGGATAGATTACCCTGAATTCTTCCAATGCCTCTTCCTGGGCACGCTGAAGATCTACATCAGCCTGCACCATCATCCACACATCGAGTGTTACCTGCTGTGCAAAGGAAGCAGGAATGAACACCAGTGTAAGAAAACACACGGCAACCAATATGAGACTCTTTTTCATGAAATATTCCTCCCTTGTGAATGCAATGAATAGGGAGCAGGGAGTCGTGAGTAGGGGGAGGAGTAAATCCCTCATTTCTAATGGCTCGCGGATCCCCTTTCCCCATTTCTCCCCTTTCCCCTTATTTTACAGGGATCCAGAGGCTTCTTATCAAACAAGAACCAAGGAAACAGAATTCCCATCCCTGTTTATTACATAAAGTGACAAGCTTACTCCATACGCTAATAACCGGATAATGCACCTCTCATTTTTACACTCCAAATCGTTTTCTGATTATTTTTTATCACCTCCCCGGTAGGTGCAGTGAGTAGGGAGTGGGGAGTCGTGAGTAGTGGAAACTCAATTCTTAATCTCACGGCCAACCACATTTCGTCACCCCGGCATGAAGTGGGGTCCAGAGGCAGAGGCAGTGCCCCATGCCGGGGTGACACAACAGGGCATTCCCCGCTGTATTCGTCCCCTGCATTTTAAAGCCACTGGATTCCGGCTTACTCCATGCCGGAATGACACAGGATATTGATGATTTCAGATTTATGATTGTAGATTTGTAAAGCCTTTCCACTTCCCCATTTCAACAATTCCCCGCCTCACCTTCCCCGCTCCTCCTTCCCCGGCCTTTATCCGTCTCACTGCCCGAAGGGCATATCCCGCTGTATTCGTCCACCAATTTTGATACTTCCCGTACCCGTTCGATATCTCCCGGTGGAGAAATTTCATCGGATATACCCAGTATCAAACGGGGAGCAAAAAGATCGATAACTTTTTTTGAAGTTTCCACAAATTCTTCCCTTTCGTATTCGGGTAAAAAGTGGAGCATGGGGATGCCGTCCAGAAGAATAGTCTCACCCATGGCTTCCTTTATCTCTTCCAGAGTAACATCTCCCTGGGGAAGCGGGGTGGCCGCTTCGATCCCGTCGAAACCAGCGTCATTGATGTAGGGGAGCAGGGGTTTGAGAACACCGTCCATGTGTACGTGGCAGTACTTGTGCGCACGGTGAAGCTGATCCACTCTCTTGCGGTAATAGGGAACCATGTATTCTGAAAATAGGCGGGGAGAATTAAACCGCCCGTCGATATTTTCACCGAAGTTGAGAATACGTACCGGGCAATTGCACAATACCTCGAAAAGTTCATCTTCAGCTTCCTGCGTAATTTTCAGGTATTCCTTGATGCGTTCTGGATAATCGTAAAGGGCTTCGCAGGTTCGGACGATTCCAAGGTACTCGAGAAACAGGCGTTGAAAAGGGCTGCGTTCCCAGTAAAACTGTATCTCACCCCGGTCACCGATTACACGGCGTGCTTCCTGGTAAAAATCCTGATCAAAGCGATAACGGGTATGACGGTATATATACTCGATAACGGCCAGGTCATCCGGTCCATTCACGGGATGATCGAGATAATGCCAGGACAATCCGCCCTCAGCCAACCCTTTTCGGCCGGTGAGGGTGCCAACAGGGGTGTCAAAGGTCACCTCGATGTCTTTTTCCCGGCGAATTTCCCGAATTTCTACTCCACCGGTGTACTCAAAGTGTATATACGTACGAGGTGTTGAGATGTCCGTTCCCTCACCGTACCAGTAGCGTATCGAAGCCCCCACATCATCGTACACGCCAAGAAGCGGGGTGTCACGGTAGGCTTGCGGTAATTCCCCGGTGAGCTTGTTCACATGGTACCAGTGTTCCAACCTCGGTTGCCAGGCCACCCGGTCGATTTCTTTCCTCTGAAAGGTACGTAAAACCCGTTCCCGGTCAGTCAAGCGTTTTTTCTCCATTGAATTTCTCCCCCCAAGAGTCGTGAGCCGTGAAAACACACAACATACAGTACCTTTTCCTTCAAACTTCGCTGCACAATAGCCTTATATACCTTTACAGGCATAAAGAACTATAAACCATGCATCATAGCTATACCAATGTCTCGAAGTAGGAGGTTATGGCCTGCCGGGCTGCTCCCAAGGCGACCGTGTCAACCTCTCCCTTGCTTCTCAATATGGGGGTGTCAGAAGCTCCGAGAGAGAAAATATGTTCATGGGCTACGCTTTGGGCTTCTTCACAGTAAATGGGGCAGCGGCGGCTTATTTCTCCTCCCAGTATGACAGCTTCCGGATTCAACACGTTGACAACATTCGCAATTCCCTTGCCCAACATCATTCCCGCCTCAACCAGCACATCTCGCACCATGGGATTGCCGGCTTCATAGGCCTGCATAACCCAGTCAAAATCAATCTCAGGGAGCGCGTTTCCATCCCTTTTCTGCAATCTTTTTTTCACTTCTCTCGAGAGGGCCGAAGTCGATGTGTACTGTTCAAGGCATCCCCTGTTTCCACAATAACAAGGGATCCCATCACGCTCGATTACCATGTGGCCGAATTCACCACTCGCACGGTTACGCCCTCTCACCATCTCACCTTTGTAGACCATCCCCCCACCTGTACCCCAATCCAGATACACATAGAAGAATGTTTTATACTCCCTTCCCCAACCGAATATCATCTCGGCTAAAGTAGAAGCGCGCGCGACATTTTCGATAAACACCGGGTAAGGGAAAAGCGGAGAGAACTCTTCTTCGGCGTCAATGGAATGCCAGCCAAAAAAAGGCGATTGAGTTATGTGTTCAGCCGACTTGAACAAGTACCCCGGAGTGCCCACCCCAACTCCCGCGATCATTTCCCTCGGAAGAGAAGCTTTTTCGCGCATCCTTTCTACCTCAAGGGATAACTGGGAAGCCAGAGAAAGAGGGCCTCGTGAGATGTCGGGTACAACAGTGGTGCGGTCTTGAATGGTGCCTGAAAGGTCACAGAGGACAAGTGAGGTCGCTCGGGAAATCTCCGCCCCGAAAACATAACGATGATCAGCGTTGATTTCAAGCAGGAGAGGACGTCGTCCGCCGGAAGAATCTCCCTTGCCCACTTCACGCAGCAGCTTCTCTTCGAGCAAGCTATCGACAATGCGTGATACAGAAGGGAGAGACAGGCCGATGCGCCGGGAAAGTTCCGTTCGAGACAAGGGAAACTCTTTCTCGATGACCCGTAAAATACTTTGCCGGTTGATTTTACGAATTAAGGGTGGGTTCCCTCTCATTTTCTTACTTAACCTTTGTAAGAATGAATCTATTGTAGGAAAGCACACAAACTCTGTCAAGTGGTAAAATCCGGTGAGTCCTCCCACGAACAATCACGTTTATATTCAGGCGCATTCACTGTCCAAGTGAAATCGAACGCTTATTGACACGGGGATTTAAGGGAGTATAATAAAAGATGTAGCGGGCTTTCGAGAGATTGGATGCCTTGAGGGTCGAAATGTTGGGAGGTTTATCTCCCTAAAAAAACAGCAATGCTGTAGACCCTTTACCGGACGGGGAACCTCGGAAAGGCCAGAGAGGTGCTCCGAAAGGGTGCAAAGGCAAAAGGTCTGTTGAAAGCCCGTTTTTTCGTTGAGGTTTCATCCCAAAACCACGCGCATCACCCATACTGTCACTACTCCAACCGCCATGGAAAGCAAGAGGTTTTTGGAACGTAACGCAGTCACGGCGGTAGCAGCGATGGCTATGGCCTCGGCTACTCCACCGCGGGCTGCCGCGGGAGCCACAATGGATATCAGGACGGTTCCCGGCACATGCTCCAACAGGCGCCTCAAGCGAGGGGAGAGGCTCCGGCGGTCCGCCATCCAGTATCCAAATATTCTGGTTGCATAGGTGACTGCCGCCATAGCACAAATGGTGGCAATAGTCCGTACGTCAATTCCCATGGGTGAACGCTCCGGTGATGCTTCCCGCCACAGCCCCTGCCAGTATATACCAGCTGCCGGGCAACAAGCGGGAGAAAATCACGGCTGTACATGCCGCCACAGCCCAGGGGAACACATCCGACTTTCCTCTCCACATACCACACAACAAGGACACAAAAACAGCGGTAAAGGCGAAATCAAAACCATATCGCTCCGGTTGAGCAAGTGCTCCCCCCACCGTTCGGCCGATGGCGGTAGAACTCAACCAGGCGATGAATACGGCCAACCCACTTCCCAGAAAAAATGCCGCATCCCTGTTTCCCCGAGCGAACCATCCCATGGTGAGCGCCCAGCTTTCGTCATTCATCAAGAAGAGTGATCCATAGGCGTACGAAGGCCGGAGGCCGGAGAACCAGCGCGCCAGTGCCGCTCCCATCAAGATATAGCGCAGATTCACTACCAGGGTGGTGAGAACAAGAGTTGTGGCAGGAGGAGGATGTGCCCATATCTCAAGAGCGACAAGTTGCGAGGAACCGGCAAATACGGTAGCGCTCATGAACACCGCCTCGGAGAGCTCTAACCCTACCTGGCCGGCCAGAACACCGAAAACCACACCGTATGTCGCTACCGCCAACGCTATCGGTATGCTCTGTGCCATTCCGGTGAACAAAGCGCTTTTTGTGAAGGGAGGTATAGTTTTCAAACGGTTATTTTTTTCCACCGTTTTTCTCTCCCTTTTCTTCAGGCAAGCGTCCCAGGATATTAACCACTATCGCACCAACAAGGGCGACTGCACCCCCGAGGAGTGAAAGGTAGGTGGGTATTTCGCCCAACCACACCCAGGCAATAAGGATAGCCAGAACAGGAGACAGGTACAAGAAACTCGCCAGGCGGGAAGCAGGGAGATATGCAAAAGCATGGGTCCAGGCCACATAAGCAAGTGCCGCGGGAAATACGCCCAGGTACACGACAGCAGCCGTTGCCGAGAACGGGGCATTTCGCAGGGTTTCTGAAATACCTCCCAGGAAGGGAAACATAAAAAAGGTACCTGACCAGATAACATAGGTAGTAAGTTCGATTCCACGATACCGTTTCAAGAGAGGTTTCTGGAAAACGAAGTACAGACTGGTGGAGACAGCGGCCAGCAAAACAAGAAACGCACCTGTTTCCAGCCTGAAACCCCCTCCTTCACCCAGAGAAAGAAGCATCACTCCGAAAAAACTCAATCCAATACCCAGCCATCCCCAATGATTCAAATTTTCCTGCAGGAAAAAACGCGCCAACAACGCTATAAATACCGGACTCGAGGAGATGAGGAGACTGGCGGACCCCGCTGCCACGGTGAGTTGACCGTAACTTAAAGCCAGGTGGTATACGGTTATACCGAGAAAACCCAAAAGCAGAATGAGTGGCACATCGCGCCTTTCGGGCATACGCATACGGGTAAGAGAGGCATAAACACCGAGCACTATCGAAGCGACCAGAAAGCGGAAAAGTGCAAGGTGTGCCGGAGGGTATGCCGACAGGGCAGCTCCGATGCCGGCAAACGCAGAGGACCACATGAGGATTGTGATCATGGCCAGGAGAAGGTACGGAGATTCAGCTGTGCGTTTCATCCCTTGTTTATACTCCCGCTCAAGCGATCGAGTCCCTCGTTCATGCTTCCTGTACGATAGCCGGAAAGGTCAAGAGTGACATAAAGGTACCCCAGCTTCTGCAGTTCCTCTGTTACTTTAACCCGTATTTCTTTTTTCATGAAACGCTCGAATTCGCTTTGCGCCAGTTCAACCCGGGCCGTATCACCATGATGGCGTACCCGGAACTGGGTAAATCCCAATTCGAACAACACATTTTCTGCTCTTTCAATGTTCTCGAGGAGTGAGGAGGTAAGCACGGTATGATAGGGGATCCTGCTCGCCAGGCAGGCATAAGAGGGGCGATCCCAGGTTGGAAGATCCAGGTTGCGGGATAGAGCGCGAATTTCTTTTTTGGTGAAACCCGCTTCCCGTAGAGGACTTCGTATCTCGAGCTCTTGCAGGGCCTGCAGGCCGGGGCGAAAGTCTTTTTCATCGTCAAGGTTTGAACCTTCTCCCACCCAATCGCACTCTTGACGGGAGGCCACTTCACGCAGGCGAATAAACATTCCTTTTTTACACCAGTAACAGCGCTCAGGCGTATTTTGTGCCACCGACACATCACACAATACGTCATGCTCGAGTACCTGTAAGGGCAGACCGAGATCCACGGCAGTCTCCCGGGCCCACATGAGTTGCCGCTTGCCCATTACAGAAGAGTTTATAAACATGGGAAACGTTTTTCCCGGTAGTACCTGGCAGGCGGTATAAGCTAAAAAGGTACTGTCTACACCACCTGAATAAGCCACCAGAACCTTGGAGGCGGTGGAAAGAATATGTTTGAGTTTTGTATATTTTTCCAGGACAGTATCCTTTTCAACAAATATGTGCACCATTATATCCTCAGGCTTTCCAGTAATTGGTTGGAGGGAGAATCCACCGGGAACTCACGCTTTTCTCCCCCGGCTTTTTCCATTATCACAAGGGCTTTTGTGTCGGGAAACTTGGAATAACGGATAATAATACGGGATGCGAGCTCTTCGGTGCCGGGATCGAATGCTCCCCTTCCAATCCCCAGCGGTCCCTTTCGACTCACGGGGAAAAACACTCGATCATCGGACTTTTTCAATTGAAGCAAGCGTTCGTTTTCTTCCTGGTGTCGTGCCACCACCAGCTTGGCACGAGAGGATAAACGAAAGTGCCGTCCAAACTTCAAGAGTTCAATATCCTGCATATCAAAGGGAGGATGCTCAAACAAATCTCTCAGGCGATGAGAATAACGGGGATCGGTGAGCAGGCACCCGCCGGCGGGTGGGGGATAGTTTTCCACCCCCAACTCACGGGCGAGTTCCATCTGGGGTTTGCGGGTCCTGCCGGAAAAATCACACAACAGTTCCCTATCCACCCACCCTTTCTTCTCGGGTATGGTAGGAGGGAACTTGCGGGCCGAAAGAGGCCGCAGAAGCATTCCCTCGAGACCGGATTCCCTCTCTATAGTGCTTAAAGAAGGTCCATGCTGGCTCTTGGGACGCTGCCCAAGCACTTCACCCGTGACGACGAATGAGGCGCCCTCGCGTTCCATCCGCTCTTTTGTTTTTTGCAGCATCAGGATTTTGCAGTCCACACAGGGATTGAGATACCGTCCGTGTCCGAAGCGAGGAGAACACACCACGCGCAGGGCTTCCTCCCGCAGAGGGATTTCACGGTAAGAAAGATTCCGGTCCTCACAAAATGCCTTCATTTCCTTGAGTTTCTGTTCCGCGTTTTTTTCATGTTCAAAACCGGTGCGAAAATGATAGCAAACAATTTTTATACCTTGGCGGGCAACCAGTATGGCTGCCAATCGGCTGTCAAGGCCACCCGAAAACAAGGCAATGGCTTTTATTGTATTTTTCATAGAGTGTTTCCCTCTAAATAGATTGTATATGCGTAGACAAATGGGTGGATGTGTAAATGCGTATAAGGGTAAAAGGGGGGGGGCAAATGCAGTGAGTCGGGAGTAGTGGAAAGGTTTAAATGCCGTGAGGAGTAAGGAGTGAGGGGTGAGGAGTAAAAGGCCCCACTTCTTACGATTCACTGCTCACGGCATTTATCATTCCCCATTTCACCTTCCCCGCCCCACTTTCCCCGGCTTTTACCCGATTCACGGCCCGAAGGACTGTCACTGCCCGAAGGGCATTCCCCCTCGACTCTAACCCTTGACTCTCGGCTGCCTTTAGATTTCCCTTCTAACTTCTAACCTCTTACTCTTCACCGTTTTTAGAATCCTTCTTCCCCAGTTTTTTCTCTTAGTATACATATTCGGGATGAGTTTTTCACCCCAATCTCAGAGCACCGGCACTCCCATGGATTCGACAGAACGGATGAGTTCGGCTTCATCTATGACCAGCATGCCATCCTGAATCGAAAGTTCGGCACTTACCGGGTGGGGTGTGCATTCTCCTTCTTCTGTTCCTATGTTCTTGAGCGGATAGGGGTTGCCACATACTTCACATACCATATTTTCACCCTGCAGTGAAAATCCAAGTCGGCTTCCGGCACAAAACCGGCAGGCGTTGACTGCCGAACGAAATATCCCCTCTGCGTCTTTTACCACAAAAAAGGGCACCAGCGGCTCATTTGGAAGAGTTGTATGGTAATAGCGGACATCCCCGGGTGAGAAATCATCAAGCGATAGAAATATTTTTCCTTGCTCGGCGTTCACCTGTTCTCCAATTTCTCCGGCAAACAAAACCTCCGCTTCCCGAGCGGGAAAGATTCCAGTAAGAAATAAGATCACCAACATGACAGCCGCAGCCGGGATCACAACAAACAATATCTTCTTCATTATTTTGCTCCCTTTCAACTGATTTTTGAAAGATCATACGGAGTTTCCTGGTAGACATAGTAGTTGAGCCAGTTGACATAGAGAAGATTGGCATGACCCCGCCAGCGCACAACCGGTTCGCGGGTGGGATCATCATCGGGATAGTAATTTTTCGGAATGGTGATCGGAAGATTCTTCAACAAGTCCCGTTCATATTCGGTATGCAGGGTAAAAGGGTCATACTCCGAATGGCCGGTAACGAAAACCTGCCGTTCGTCATGGCTTAAAACCACATACACGCCGGCTTCCTCGGACTCTGAAAGTATCTCCAATGCGTTTATGTGTTCTATATCGCTCCGGCGCACCTCGGTATGACGGGAATGAGGTGCATAAAATTCATCATCGAATCCGCGAAAGAGCTTGACGTATTTACGGTTCACCCTGTGAGGAAATACCCCGAACATCTTGGCCGGCAAAGGATACTTTGGTATTCCATAGTGGTAATACATACCGGCCTGGGCACCCCAGCAAATGTGAAAAGTGGAGAACACGTTATGCTTTGACCATTCCATGATCTCAGTTAATTCATCCCAGTAGGCTACTTCCTCAAAAGGAAGATGTTCCACCGGCGCACCGGTTATCACCAAACCATCGAACTTTTCCTCCCGTATTTGGTCAAAAGTCCGGTAGAAGGAAAGCAAATGTTCGGCCGGCGTATTGGTGGGTTGGTAGCTATTGGTCTGCAAAAGGATAATTTCCACCTGCAGAGGGGAGTTCCCTAAAAGCCGCAGGATCTGTGTCTCCGTGACAATTTTTGTCGGCATGAGGTTCAAAAGAACTATTCGAAGAGGCCGTATGTCCTGATGATAGGCACGCTCTTCTTCCATAACAAATATATTTTCGCTAATCAACGTCTGCCGGGCCGGCAATTCGTTGGGTATTTTAATCGGCATCGTACATCCTCCTACGTTGTATCCAGGGCTTGTGAAAGATCCACTTTTATATCGTCGATATGTTCGATCCCTACTGATAACCTCACTAAATCCTGGGTTATTCCACACTCATGCTGGTCCTCGACAGTGAGCTGGGAATGCGTGGTGGTTGCCGGATGAATGGCCAGACTTTTAGCGTCACCAACATTAGCAAGATGAGAAAAAAGCCGCAATGATTCGATAAAAGTTTGGCCTGCCCGTACTCCTCCTTCGATCCCGAACACCACCATGCCGCCGAAACCTTTTTTGAGATACTTCCTTGCGACCGGGTAGGTGGGATCATCAGGTAGACCGGGATAGCGTACCCACTTCACCTTGGGATGCTCCTTTAAAAACTGGGCAACTGCCAGGGCGTTTTGAGAATGCCTTTCCATGCGCAGGGCAAGAGTTTCTATGCCCTGCAAAAACATCCAGGCGTTGTCGGGGGAAAGGCAGGAACCGAGATTTCTCAGCGGCACCAGGCGCATGCGCACAGTAAATGCTATGGGAGACAACGGACCGAGGTCATGGGCAAAACGAAGGTCATGGTAACTCCCATCAGGCAGGTTGAAGAGCGTGAACTTGGGGTCCGTCCAATCGAAACGCCCCGCGTCAACCACTATTCCCCCAATTCCGGTTCCATGTCCCCCCAGCCACTTGGTAAGGGAGTGCACCACGATATCAGCTCCATGATCTATCACCTGCAAGAGATAAGGAGTGGTAAAAGTGGAATCCACTACGAAGGGGAGGTGGTGTTTCTTGCATATCCGGGAAACCTCTTCGAGATCAGTACAGTCAAGTGACGGATTCCCGATGGTTTCAACAAAGACCGCTTTTGTTTTCTTGTTTATTACACGGTTAAAATTTTTTGGGTTCGATGGATCTACGAATCGTACAGTAATGCCAAATTGGGGGAGAATATCATGAAACATGGTGAAGGTTCCGCCGTAGAGGTTGGCGGCGGAGACAACTTCATCGCCGTTTTGGGCGAGATTAATAATGGTATTGAAAATGGCCGCGGTCCCGGAGGAGAGCGCAAGGGCTGCTTTTCCTCCTTCGAGGGCAGCCATGCGCTTTTCTAATACATCATGGGTAGGATTCATAAGGCGGGTGTAGATATTTCCAAGTTCCCGGAGAGCGAACAGGTCCGCCGCATGCTCTGTGTCCCGGAAAACGTATGAACTGGTACGGTATACGGGTACACCGCGGGAAAGCGTTTCACTGTCAGGAACATGTCCTGCGTGCAAAGCCATGGTTTCGAAATGGGCTCTTTCAGTTAATTGTTCGTTCATGATATATTTCCTCTCTATATTTTTTCTTCTTCAAAGAGCCAGGTACTCAGATAGCGTTCTCCCGAGGAAGGAGCCACGGTAACGATAATTTTTCCTTCACTCTCCGGTCGGGAAGCGATTTGTAAAGCCGCCCATACATTGGCTCCGGTTGAGATCCCACCCAGTATTCCTTCCTCCTGTGCCAGCCGGCGAGCGGTAGTTCCCGCGTCTTCGTGACGAACGGTTATGATTTCATCAATCACGGAAGTGTTGAGCACCTCGGGGATAAAACCCGCGCCGATGCCCTGTATCTTGTGTGAACCCGGTTTTCCTCCCGAAAGCACGGGAGAATCGGCAGGTTCGACGGCGACCACCCGTAGGGATTTCCTGCGGGGTTTCAGTACTTCCCCCACACCGGTTATGGTCCCACCTGTCCCGACACCGGCCACGAATACATCAACTTCTCCCCCTGTATCCTGCCAGATTTCTTCAGCAGTGGTAAGCCGGTGTACTTCGGGATTGGCAGGATTGGTAAACTGCTGCGGCACAAAGGAATCCGGGATTTCTTTTGCCAGCTCTTCCGCTTTTGCCACCGCTCCACGCATTCCCCTGGCGCCTTCGGTAAGAACGAGTTCAGCCCCAAACGCCTTGAGCAGTTTCCGTCTTTCAATGCTCATCGTATCGGGCATGGTCAACACAAGCCGATAACCTCGGGCGGCACAAACAAACGCCAGGGCGATACCGGTGTTGCCACTGGTCGGTTCTATTATCGTGGTGTCCTTGCTTATACGGCCTTCTTTTTCCGCCGTATCTATCATGGCAAGGCCTATGCGATCCTTTACGCTGGCTAATGGATTATACATCTCCATCTTGAGAAGAATCGCCACCCTCTTATCCGGGGTGAGGGTATTCAACCTCACCAGCGGAGTGTTTCCTACCAGTTGCGTGATGTCACCGGCGATACGTGTCATTTTCTCTAACCCCTTTCTCGAGTTCCTGGAAAATAAGCCGCACGGTCAGATGGAAAAATCGAGCGTGAGGCATTTTTTCTTTCCCAGTTCCACCGCATCCTGCAAAGTCAACTTTGCAAGAGCTTTTTCTATTTCCACCTTTACTCCTATCCAGACTTCCCGTGCCACACATTCGCTCACACGGCTGCATGATGTTCCCTCCAAGCAATCAGCTGGTATAATCCCTCCCTCGAGAGCTTCGATCACATCCTTGAGAGTAATGTCTGAGGGTGGACGGGCCAATTTGTACCCCCCACCGGCTCCTCGAACAGATTTCACCAAACCTGCAACTCTCAGCTGTGAAGCTATTTGTCCCAGGTATTTCCCTGATATTCCTTCCCTTTTACTCACTTCACGGAGCTGAAGGGGAAAATCTTCCTGTACGTTTCCCGCCAGTTGAAGAAAAAAACGCAGTCCATATCTGGTTCGGGTGGATAGTTTCACCAGTCAATTCACCTCTATAAATACTATAATATCTATAGTAATAATATTATATTACTCTCCTGCATAATAATTGTCAACGACGATGGAAGTTGAGACACGATTCATTTTTTTTCTTCTTTCTCCGTTTTTCCGGGGATCGGCCATCTAAACCACCTTCATCGAACTCCTATTGTTGTTATGGAAAGTCATATACGCAGCTTATTCCCCGTCATCCACCACCTCGAAATAACCTGCTATCATGCCCATCCAGCAACTGAACTTGTACCGTCCCGGTGGAGGCGGGTCAAATTCCACCACCGCTGTTCCCCCTCTCACCAGATCAACTTCCCCTTCAAAAAGATCACGGGAAATAACTGCATCGGTACACCCGCTGAATCCCTGGTCCTCAATTTCCCACCGTACGGGTACCCCTTCTCTCACTCGTATAAGCTCTGGCTCGTAGGCAAACGCCATGGCCTGCGTGGAAACAACCTGCCTTCTTCCAACAAGGGGTGGGAGTTCACTCTCCGTTTGACGAGATGAGGTGAGAGTGCGCGTACGTGCGATCATACCCAAATCAGTGGGACTGGGAAGTCCCAGCATGTTGAGTTGATAGTTGATGGTAAAAAGAGCGAACACCACCACTATTGTTCCGGCAACCCGTAGAAAAGCCTGTGAATAACGGGGTGAACGGAGAAAATGAACACTGGTGAATCCTATACCGACCAAAACCGGAGTAGTCCCCAGGGCAAAAAGAAACAATATTAACGCACCGCTCATTGCGCTCCCGGAGAGCAGAGCGATACCCTGCACGGTGATGGTAAAACCACAGGGCAAAAAGACCGTGAGTGCCCCCAGCGCAAAGGGCAGGATTCCACCATGCAAACGTCCATGCCCGGAAATACCTCCCTCAAGCCAGCGCATAAAGGTAAAACGTGAAAAGCCGGGTAACCTCATTCCCAGCATTTGCAGCCCCAGTACAAATATGCATGCCGCAACGGCCATAACAACAAGAGCTTGCACCGTATAAGAGAAACGAAACGTGCCTCCCAAAAACCCGAGCACCGCACCAAAACCGGCAAATGCAGCCAATCTTCCCCCGTTAAAAAGGAGATGAGGAGCCAGTCTGGAGAACCAGGTAGCTTTAGCAGACTGAAAACGATCCATGCTCCTGCTCAACGTAAGAACTATTCCTCCAACCAAAGCCACACACCCGGACAAACCCGCCATCAGTCCAAATAGTAAAAAGAATGGAAGAGCGGAATCTGTACCAACCCATATCCGAGCGGTAAAGCCGCTTTGTTCAGCGGCGTACAAAGCACCGACAATCACTCCTGCAAAGACAACGGGCATAAGCTTCGACCTCAAACCCCTTTGCGGGTGGGCAATAGCTTGTTCACTCAACCGGTAACCCAACCTGCTTAAAGTCTTTTCTACCTGTTCAAATACCTGATGCCTGCCATCATGTTCCACCATCACTTCTCCGCGGGATAAAGAAGCCACACAAGATCTCACACCGGGTATTTCGATTACTGCTCTCTCAATGGCCGCTTCACATGAAGGACAATGCATTCCCTCAACATACCAGACGGTTTCACGGAATTCCCTTTCCTGTGCGTTTTTGGTGTTGTGTCCTTGCCGAGACATTATTTCACTCCTCTCTCCTCACAGCAAATATCTTGTGGGAATATTATATATATATAATAAGTTTAGTAAATATAATATGGTTGAATTCTTTCTTTTTTTTGATTCAATAGTGTACAATTGGTTTTTGAAAGAGAGGGAGGGCTAAGGCTATGAAGAAAAGCGGAACGGTTATTGAAACGCAAAACGGGTACGCTGTTGTGCGGATGGAGCGTGGCGCTCCGGCTTGCGGAGGGGGAAGCTGTCCCCTGAGTTCTCCCCTTCTCGATTATTCGTCCTCGAGTTCATTGGAAATACGAGCTGAAAACCCTATGGGAGCTACAGCGGGAGAAAGGGTATGGGTGGAATTATCCGATATGCAGGCTCTTGGTATCGCTTTTTTCACGTATCTCTTTCCGATAATTCTTGTCATTGGAGTATTCGCGCTCGTCAACTCTCTCTTTCTGCAATGGTGGGTTCAAGCCACAGCGACAATAGGAGCAGCGGCTTTCGCCTTTTTCATCTTGAAAAGGATGGACAAACTTGCATCTCCCCGTTACCGGGTGGTAGATGTCTTAGGGGAAGAAATTGACTGTTCTTCCTGTCCTTTGCAAAAAGAAAAAGCGGATGAAGAAACCCAATGAACATAGCTTTTTTCGAAGTTACACGACCCCAGGAGGTTTACCTCTCCTCTCAATTGAAAGGGTACAATCTTCGTTTTTATCCTGACCCACTACGGGAAAGTGAACTCGATTCGCTTTCTGATATCGAGGTTCTCTCCGTGTTCATTTCTTCCAGCATCGGGGAAAAAGAACTGGAGCGTCTTCCCCGCCTGCGCTATATCACAACCCGCTCTACTGGAACCGACCATGTAGATGTCGAAAGATGCAAGAAGCGCGGGATCGCTGTCAGCAACGTTCCTCATTACGGTGAGAACACGGTAGCGGAACATACTTTCGCTCTTATACTGTCATTATCACGTAACATTCACCGTGCTTTCCTGCGGACTGAAAAAGGAGATTTCACCATTGCCGGGCTCGAGGGTTTTGACCTGCGGGGCAAAATTTTAGGTGTGGTGGGAACAGGAAGAATCGGCGTCCATGTCATAAAAATCGCGCAGGGTTTCGGTATGCTCGTGGCTGCATTCGATGCCCATCCCAACCACATTCTCTCGGAGGTGATGGGTTTTTCCTACACGTCTTTTCCCGAACTTCTCTCCATATCTGATATCGTTTCCCTTCACCTGCCGCTTACCCCACAAACCGTCCACATCATCGATCGTGATGCCCTATCAAAAATGAAAAAAGAGGCTCTCCTCATAAATACCGCCAGAGGTGGCCTGGTTGACACAGTGGCTTTAGTTGAAGCTTTGGAAAATGGAAAGATTGCCGGTGCCGGACTTGATGTCATAGAGGGGGAAGAGATATTGCGGGAGGAGGATGTTTTATTGCGGGACGAAGACCCCCCGGACACATGGCCACCCCAGGCCCGCGCCCTCATCGAGCGGGAAGATGTCATGCTTTCTCCCCATATTGGATTCTACAGCAGGGAAGCCGTAAAACGGATACTCTCAGAAACCGCGAAAAATATCAAAGCGTTTGTGGATGGCGAGGTGCGAAACGAGGTCGCTTCACAATGAATGCAGTGATGGGTGTTGGTGGGCCAGAATGCGGGCCTAGGTGCGTGAATGCGAAGGGTAAAAGGGGAGCAAAGGCAGTGAGTCGTGAGTAGGGAGTCGTGAGCAGTGGAAAGGTTTAAATGCCGTGAGGAGTAAGGAGTGAGGAGTAAAAGACTCACTTCTTACGATTCACTGCTCACCGCCTTTATCATTCCCCATTTCAGCTCTTCTCCGCCTCACCTTCCCCGCCCCATCTTCCCCGGCTTTTATACGTCTTACTTCTCCCTGAATTTCACCAGACAGCGAGAAAGGTACGAGCCTGGAATGGAGTGAACTCAGCTTCCCAACCGTCGTTTTTAACCGGCCATTCCCTCTCATAATCCTCCATGAGGTTGGTTTCCCACAGTTTCAGAGGGGGATCCAGCAAACGAACCTTCACGTGCCGGCGCCTTCCCTGCCTTTCCACCAACCGGAAAACGATTCCTTCACCGTTTTCCGCCTTCTTCAGGGCTTCGAGAAAGACCCCTTCTCCTTCAATAGTGATAAAGGAACGAGGGTTTTCATAGCCAACCTTGGTGTCATCCATATTGAAGGCATGAACGGGCTGGTTGAATTCGGCAGCGCGCTCTATGACTTTCGAGGCGGGAAGATTCCCCCGGTGCGGGTACAAGGCATACGAAAAACGATGCGTCCCCCTGTCCGCTGTGGAATCAGGATACAGTGGTGACTTCAAGCAGGTAAGCCGGACGGTACCTCCGCAAAAATCCACACCATACTTACCATCGTTAAGCAGGGCTATCCCCCAGTCGGCCTCAGAAATGTCAACAAAACGGTGGGCGCATACTTCAAAACGCGCTTCGTCCTGCTCCGAAGAAGGACTTGTGGGCCGTAAAAGGTAGCCCCACGGAATCTCACATGAGGCGAATTGTGGACGCAAAGAAAAAGGGAACGCCACCTTGAGCAGAGTATTGCGTTCCTGCCAGTCAATTTCGGTTACAAAATCAAGGCGGTCGAAATCCCGCCATATCCGAACCCGCTGGATGATAGTGGAACGGCCAAACCGCCGCTCCAGCACAAGTGTGCCGCGTACCGGCCCCGCTTCAGTTACCGCAATGCGGGAAAGGTCGGTTATATCCCATCTCTTATCCTGGTAATAACGGTCAATGTCCCAGGCATCATGGGCGATCGGCAAATCCTCAAATGCTTGGAAGAGGTTCGCCGTTTCACCCGGAGCAATACACTCCCTCTCAAGCCGTTTATCGAATAAAGAGCAGATGAGACCGTCGTTATCGAGTATCACTCGAAAATACTCATTTTCAAGCAGTTGTTCTTCCACCCGGAGCCGGGAGGTTTTTTGTTTTCTTTTCTTTCCCCGCCTGAGCACGGTGCATCCACAAGGCGGTACCGAAACGCCTGAAACCAGCAATTTTCCGTCTTCACTTTGCTGCGTGTCACAGGTTTTCTCTCCCTGCACGAGGCTGCACTCAAAATCGGAGAGAATCCCGCCCGGCAACCCCAGCGGCTCTTCCCTAGTGTGTGCGAGGAAATTGAACAGGCATATGGAACCCTTTTCCGCACGCATTCTTCCCGCTATAAAACGCATGGCGCGTTCCCGCATTTTTTGGCCGTTTTCCAGGATATGCCGGTATGCCGCACGTGCGTCTTCGTATACGCCTGCGATGGAAGAGCCGGTCAGTATATCATGGAATTGATGGAAGAGAACCTCTTTCCATCCCTCCTCTAACTCTTTCGCCGGATACTCCATGCCTTCGCGCAGGGCCAAAGAAGCCGCTATTTCCGCTTCATGGTAGAGGATTTCACTCTGCCTGTTGAGCATTTTGATCCACCCCTGGGTGGTATAAGTCCCGCGATGATACTCGAGATACAGCTCCCCCCTGTAACGTGGAAAATCGGTATTTTTGGATATATCCACCAGAGTGTGAGCGAATTTCTCTACTCCCTCGAAGCGTACCCGGGGGAGAAAGGGGAAGCGAGGGAGCCGTTGCCCTTTTTCCAGCATTTCCATGGTGGGACCGCCTCCTCCGTCTCCATAACCGAAAGGGAAAACCAAGGCGGTATTGTGCCCTTTCTGCCGGTAGTTAGCCCACGTTCCCGCTACTTTTTCCGCCTCCAGTATCCCGTTATAGGTGAAATACGGGAGATCCGGAGAGTTCGGGGGAGTGGTTATGAAATGGGCAAGCACTTCTGTTCCATCGATTCCTTCCCACCAGAAGGTATCATGAGGAAACGGGTTGAACTGGTTCCAGCTCAGCTTGGAAGTGATAAACACCTCGATCCCACAGCGGCGAAAAATCTGGGGCAGGTTAGCGTTAAAACCGAACGTGTCAGGAAACCAGGCTACTTTCGTCTCAACACCGAATTTTTCACGAAAATACCGTTTCCCATAGAGAAGCTGGCGAACCAGGGACTCTCCCCCCGTCAGGTTGCAGTCACACTCCACCCAGGCCGAGCCGGTAATTTCCCAACGCCCTTCGTTCACTCTTTCCAAAACCTCTCGAAACATGTCCGGGCGGTCCTTGGGAAGCCATGCATACAGCTGGGCCTGCCCTTGTGAAAACACGAAATTGGGATACCGTTCAAGCAAAGACAGGGCTGTGGAAAAACTCCGCACGGCTTTTTCCCGGGTATGACGAACCCTCCACAACCAGGCCAAATCAATATGGCAGTGACCAAAGGCGCTCACTTCTGCAAAAGCATCTCCTGGTAGCGGATTCGAAAGTGAGCGGCGTGCTTCAATAACGGACAGGTAAAATTCATCGGTTCCGGGTTTTCGGAAATCGATGCGGCCGAGCGCCTCATCCAGGGCATACAGGAGATCGATTCTCCGTTTGTCATCCTCGGGAAGAGTGAGAGCCGCCTCCAAACAGCACAGGCCATCGAAATACAGCCCTTCTGTTTCCTCGTCCACCAATAAAAGCCTCGGAGGCATATAAAGGTGGGGTTCATCTCCCAAACCACTCCATGCCTCGATCCGTATAGTATGTTCGCCGGCTTTAAGCGGTACTTCACGATGATACTTGTCAAGGGCGTGAGCAGGATGCTCGTCGACCATGACCAAACCTTCAGGACCGAAAAGCTCATGTCCCTCTCCCAAATCACACCTGAGCCGACAAGGACTCCCCACAGGCACATCGAGGGAAAATGAAAATTCGGCATATCGGTCCCGCCCTCCCCAGCTTTCTCCGGATCTGCCTCTCCTTGTTTCGGCGGATACGAGCTCTTCCCTGGAGAAAGCTTCACGTATATCCACATCAATGATGGAGCGGGTATCGCGTATCCGTAACCGAGACAGTTCTTCGATTTTGCGCCCGAGTTTGCCCGCAAGAAGCTTCATTTTCCCCGTCATGCTTCACCACCCCGGGGAAGCATGAAAACACCCCATGTTTTTATCTCGTGCGGTTCAAAACCGGCTTCAAGCACATTACTCTCCAGCTTCACCAACTCGCCGTCCTCTTCGATGGGTGAGAGTTCCCGAACCTGCTCGGGAACTGTGGCAAATGTCAGGAGGGCACGCTGGGGACAAGAAGAATGGTTATACAAGCGGATCACCAGCTCTTCCCTTCCTTCCCGTTTCTTACATGCACTCAGGGTGATATGAGGATTATCACAAGAAAACAGCGACCAGCCGTTACCGATCCTTCCTCTTCCCTTTCCCATGGGGATAGCGAGTGGAGGAAGATTGAGCGTTCTTCCTGCCTGGGCGCACGTGCTCTCGGGAAAAGGCTTTGTATCAACGGCAAGCGCGAGGGCATATTCGTGTTCCCCCACGCATTGTGCATCAGGGGTGAGTATGGGCCAGCCGGCATTCCCGGGGCGTGTGGCAAGATCACCCCGAGACAGCCATCCCACTGCGCGCAGCAGGGTCACCGCCACCCGTGTCTTTTTTCCGGAGGGGATTGTTTCGTACTCGGGAAGACCGCGGTTATATACCCAAAAGCTGTGTTCTTCATCCTGGACGCACACGAAATGCCTTTGATGATAGGTGGTTCCCTTTTCCGCCCTACGTTCCACCACTGTGAAATGCCCATCTGCATAAGAACGGTCTGACTCAACAGGAAAATTGAATACCATCCTCAAGCGGTGATCATGCGCCCGGTTATCAACTTGTATGTTGAAATCCACCCTGTCAACGCCCGGTGAAACCGATATTCTCAAGGCTATGGGAAGATCCACGCTTTCTGCGCTTCGGCCTTTTCGGTCAAGGGACAGAGAAGACGGTACAGGCACATTATATCGAAGCTCCATAGTCGAGCGGAAAGGATGTTCCATGAAACGGATGGCAGGCTGAACTTCATTGCTGCTCACAACCTTTTCTTCCGGACAGGGCGACCAATCATATTCGTCACCGGCATCGGATGTATCCTCAAACTCGAGCTCCAGGGGAAAGGTCAAACCGGATGGGCGATGGGTCAAGGTAACCGCTCCCTGTGCATCACTCTCCACGCGGTAAAATTCGTTTTCAAGTGCCTCTTTGTGCTCGTAACTGACCTTGGTCTGTGTATCGACCGGCTCCACCCGATATACCCTGAACCCCATGGGGGGAAGGTCTCTTGCTACAAATCCCACTCTATAGCGCCGTGCTTGATAGATTTCGGGAAGGGTATGCGGAGGAGTCTCAATCACTTCCGACCATTCTCTTTCGAGAACCGCCGGTGTAACAGCATCTTCGCTGCTCGTGAGGCGGATTCCTTTCGGGAATTCACCCCTTGGCAGATCGTGCTTTGCAATGCGGGCATTTTCAAAATCCGCTTCTTCTATAAGCTTTTTGTCCAACAGAAGGTCTGTTTCCAGATACTCTGTCACCGGAAAGGGGTGAGGGTTGAATACAACGAGGTTTTCCTTTCCTTCAGCGACCAGCGAATCCTCAAGAGTTCCCGGAATATCCGCCAGCCACTTTCTTTCTATTTCCTCCATACCCCGGTAACGGGCCACCATCTCCCGGTGCACGTCGTCACAACTGCATCCGCAAATAGCATCATGGGTGGAGTTTTTCAATATTCCTTTCCAGAGAAAACGGAAAAGATGTTCAGGATAAGTGGCTCCAAGGCTGAAGAGAACCGACGCCAGGGGTTCCGCCTGCCCTTCCAAAAACGAGGACCGGTCGTGGTGTGCCTGTTTCAAGTACATGCGGGTTGATAGTGTACCCCCCAACAGGTAGTTGAGGTCTCCCTCCCGCCATTCTCCCCGGTAAACCGGCAATGAATGTAATTCGAGCTCTTTTTCCAAAAGGGAAAACAGAAACGGAAGGGTGGAGTGGCAATAGTCGTGTTCGTCCATTTCCTGGCGCACATACCGCAATTTAGCGGGGAAGGAGGGATCAGGCTCAACATGGTCGGATCCGTTCATCAGGAGAATGTGTTTGGAATTGGCATAAGGGGAGAGTTTAGTAACCATGGCTTCCAATCTCTGGCGTAAGGCTTCCCCGGGCGGGGGAAGGTTGCAGGCGTTACTGTAACCGAAGGGCATGAAGACGGTGAGGACTTTTGAGCCGTCGGGGGCTTCCCAGAAAAACTCACTCGATTTCACATTCCTGCCCGCACCCCGCCAGAACGCCGCATAAGGAATACCGCTTTTCGCGAGGATTTGGGGAATTTGCCCAATGTGGCCGAAAGAGTCAGGAAGGTACCCCACCCTCATCCACCTTCCGAAACGACGGCTCAGGTTGATCCCGATCATCAGGTTACGTATATGGGTCTCCCCGCTGATCAAAAACTCATCGGGCAAGATATACCATGGCCCCACCAATACTCTCCCATTTTCCACCAGAGAACGCAATTCATTTTCTTTTTCAGGCCGTACTTCCAGATAATCTTCCAGAGCCACGATTTGCCCGTCCAGCATGAAGTTCTGATACAGGGGATCGTTTCCCATTACCCCGAGCAGATTATCAACAAGCTTCACCAATCTGTAGCGGTAGGCTTCCAGCGGTTCGTACCATTCACGGTCCCAGTGGGTATGTGAGACAAAATGGATCAGGTGGCGCATTGAATATATCCCCCTTGTTTTCATTTTAACATCTGGCCGAAAAGACCCGCTATGAACCAGCGCTGGAACAAGATAAACAGTACCAGTGGTGGAAGCAGGGCGACAATGCCCGCCGCGGTAAGACCGCCCCAGTAGGTTCCCCAGGTGCCGATAAAAGCCAATATGCCCTGTGGGAGGACGCGCATACCCGGTCGGGTTATGATGGCTGAAGCGTATATATAGTTATTCCAGGTAGTAATAAAAATGAACACCACTACCGCTATCAATCCCGGAACCATAAGCGGCATTGCCACTCTACGGATAGCTTGCAGGCGAGAGCAACCATCAACCAGAGCGGCTTCTTCTATTTCCACCGGAACTTCCATGATAAAATTTCGCAGCATCCATATGGCAAGAGGTAAGTTGAATACCGCGTTCACTATAATGAGTCCGAAGAACTGGTTATACAATCCCAGTGTATTGAGGAAAGCCACCAGGGGCACCAGGACGGCGATTA
>SKXZ01000156.1 GCA_007128145.1 Candidatus Nitricultor lacus
AAAGAGTGGGGTTAATAAGAATTAGGGAAAGTGACTGGAGGAATGAATTTTTTATATTACATACCACAGCAGGGTAGGAGAAGGGGGAGAGGGGGGAGAGAAAAGGCATAAGAATGCCAAAGCAATGAAGAAATATTGTATAAAAAAAGGGAGGTTATATTCATGAAAAAGCTCTGTTTGCTTTTGGTGGTGGGGTTTGTACTGGTTACGTCAACCTTTGCGTTTGCCCAGGTAGCGAATCCGGATTGCTGGAGGGAAGCGGCTGCACCCTATGCCGGGACTGTTATTCGTGGTGTGACCGAAAGCACCCCACCGTCCATGGCGATGCGGAATGTGGCAGCAGTTGAATTTGAAGAGCTTACTGGCATTAGGGTTGAACTTGAAACAACTTCCTGGGATGAAATGTATTCGAAATCTATCGCAGATCTTCAAGCGGGAACAGGTCTTTACGATTTCCTGTATATTGAACAGGATATCATTTTCGCATACATGGACCAGGGGTGGTTAACCGACCTTACTCCATACCTCGAAAACGAAGAACTTCTCTATCCCGAATTCGATTTTGATGATTTCACGGAGTTTGTCGATTACTTTAAAGGTGAAGATGGAAATGTATTTGCTCTTCCCTTTGAAGCTTTCCTGAAGTCCTATATCTACCGTACCGATCTCTTTGGTGATCCTGATATTCAAGCAGCGTTTGAAGCCGAATATGGATATCCGCTGGATGTACCCAAATATTGGAGTGAGTACGAGGACATCGCGGAGTTCTTTACCAACTACGGTCAGGAAAATAATCTTGATCTGTATGGTCATGTCGCCCAAGCTGCAGTGCATCCTGCTCTTGCCTATGAAGTGGCCGGTGAGACCATTTTTCCCACCTGGGGTATTTATTGGTGGGGTATCAACATGGATAACCACAGAGCCAGTGTCGAAAATGGCGGTGAATTGAACAGTGACTTGGCCAAAGAGGGTTTGGAATGGTATATCCATATGCTCCAGTATGCGCCTACTGGAGTACGTACTTACACTTGGGATGAGGTAGCGGCAGCCATCGGTGCAGGACGTGTGGCTCAAGGTTTAACTTATCTTGAGAATCTTGGCTGGCTGGCACTGGATGAAGACCGTTCAGCGGTTGTAGGGAAATTAGGTGTTGGACTACCACCGGTGTTGAATGAAGATGTATGGGCGGAAATAGAAGCAGGAGATGGATATATCGGCTACTATGACGGTGGCGCCATCGGAATTCCTGCTGAAGCGGAGAACAAGGATGCAGCCTGGTTATTTGCCCAGTTTGTGACCCGCAAAGAATGGGCGCCGGAGCTGGTTCGTCTTGGAACAGCCGTGGTTCGTTATTCCACCTTCGAGGATCCGGTTGTCCAGGAACTCGACGAGAAAATGGGGAATTACTTCACTTTTATGCAGGAATACGGTAAGTATTTCTACGGTGCCCCACCTCAACCTTACCATCTCCCCATGGTTGAACTGTATATGGAGTGGATTTCCCGGGCAGTTGCCGGTGAGGTTACGCCATCTGAGGCTCTTGATAACCTTGCTGCGGATTTTGACCAAATGATGGAAGACCTTGGTTATTAGGGTGTTTCAGGAGGTATTCTGAGTGAAAGAAAGTAAGACTCAGGTGTGGGGGCTCATCACCCCCACACTTTTTTTAATGGTTTTTATCGGCGTTATTCCAGTTATATATATACTCTACCTGAGTGCTTTCAGGTATAGTGTGTTTGCTCGTGCGCCATTTACTTATATAGGATTTGATAATTTCCGAAAACTGGTTTTTGATGAAAGTTTTCTCAGGCCGCTCGGTTTGAGCCTGAGCTTTGTGGTCATTTCCTGCGGTATCCAGTTACCGTTGGGGATGTTTATTGCTAATCTCCTTACCCAGAACTTTAAGGGTAAGGGAATATTTCGAACCATCATGAGTCTTCCTTTGGCCATGGCTCCGATAACCATCGGGAGTATCTGGACTCTGTTAACCAATCCGGATATTGGTCCCTTGACATATCTCTTCAACCGGTTGGGAATCATATACAATATTGGAGAGAATGCTTTTCAAGCGTATTCAACCATTGTGGTGATGGATGCCTGGCATTGGACGCCATTTGTCACATTAACCTTGATGGCCGGTCTTACCGCACTTCCCAATCAACCCTATGAAGCGGCATTGGTCGATGGGGCGAGCCGCTGGCAAACCTTCTGGTATGTAACCATACCCTTACTCAAGCCGGTCATATTGACCACAATGTTTATACGTATCATGGATGCTTTACGGATTTTTGACGAAGTGTGGTTTCTTACCGGTGGTGGACCGGGAACAGCAACCCGCTTTGCCAGCCTGCATCTGGTACGCCTTGCTCTCCGGTCACGGGATTACGGGTACAGTTCCGCAATGTCCCTGTTTTTGCTTTATCTAACAATTATCATCTGTTGGTTGCTTCTCACCTTCATAACTACTTCCCGGGAGGAGAGATAAAATGGCATCCCGCAAAAACGTTATGAGGCTGTTTTTCATCTACCTTGTATGTATACTTATTGCCGTTGGAACATTGTTTCCCATTTACTGGCTGTTTGTGGTATCCGCCCGCACGCGGCTTGAGGTTTTTGCCGGACCGAGCCTGGTACAGACAAGCTTCTATCTCCAAAATTATACCCGGCCTTTTATCGAAGGTGTGTATGGACGGTATCTTTTAAATTCTCTTCTTATAGCATCGGGAAATACTTTGTTGGTAACAACCCTTGCAGTATTAGCAACCTATGCCTTTTCACGGTTCCGAGTTCCCGGTTCCAACAACCTTTTTTTCTGGACCATTACCAACCGGATGGCTCCTCCGGCAGTCTTTATTGTCCCCTTTTTCTTAATGTTCACCCGTCTTGGCATTCATGATACCCACTTCGGCTTAATTCTACTTTACTGCATATTCAATCTACCATTTGCCATTTGGCTTTTAAAGGGTATGATGGACGCCATACCAAAAGAATTGGACGAAGCGGCTTATATCGATGGGGCCTCATTTTGGGGGGTCCTTTTTCGAGTGGTGATACCTCTTGCGAAACCGGGTATCATGGTTACAGCTGTCCTTAGCTGGATATTTGCCTGGAATGAATACCTGTTCGCTTCAGTACTCACGAGTATCCATTCCCGTACCATACCTACCGGACTTATCGAATTCGTTACTGTCATCGGTACCAACTGGGGTGAAATGGCAGCGGTCGGTATGGTTTCGCTTCTCCCTGCGATTCTCTTTATTGGTATTGCCCAGCGACAAATCGTGGCCGGCTTGACCTTTGGTGCGGTAAAAGATTAGGAGGATAATGATGAGAATTTTACCCATAAAAACGAATTTCTTCGACCGCATATTTATTGGTTTGGTGATCATGTTTGGAGCGCATCTTCTGTGGGTTCGTTTCATTGAGCAGTATATTCCTCTTCTCGCTGCCACAGTCGGTTGCCTGTTTTTTCTCGTTCTTTTGCTGATTTATGGATGATTTCAGGATAAATATGTTATCCGGACGATAGACTATGTCGGTTTTTACAGCCTCTTTCAATAAAATAAACAACTTACTGCTTGCTTACTCCTAATACTGGTACTATATGAAGACTATGTTCATAAACAAGATATGTATTTCCATTGAATATATTTATTTCATTGTTTTTCGTGTTTTTCCAGGCATAGCCTGATTTTTTCAAGACGTCTTCCTCATATAATGTTAATATAAAAGAGATATAAACTCAGGTTGGTTATTTCTTTGCCCTTTACCTATCACTCAAGGTCAAAGACTGAGTTTGCGAAAGGAGGAAACCATGGTCGACTCAAAAAAACACTCGCACCCATTGAGACCGGACCTTCCACCCCATATCGCCTCGGGTGAGAGCAAGAATAGGGTTATGATGAAAACTTGTGTTGCCATGTGTATTCCGGCGATTTTGGGAGTGGCCGCCATAGGATGGAACGCCTTATGGCAAATCCTCATCGCGGTGGCGACGGTGCTGGTTCTTCATTTTATTATCCAAGTTTGGGAACGCAGTACAGAACGTATGATAACCTATCCATCACCTTCATCTCCGCTGGTTTTGGGTATGATTGTGGGTTTAAGTATGCCTGCATCCTCACCATATGCGGTAACAGTCGGCGTTGCTGCCCTGGCCATGGTGATCTTTAAATACTTCCAGGGAAGGGTATTGTACCGGAAATATATCAATCCCGCTGCTGCCTCGAAGACAGTGCTTTTGGCGATACTTTCTATAATTATTCTTTTTGAGGACCCCTTGCGAGTGGGTATGATTTTTCACCCCCACCATCTTCGTCTGGATATGATCTCAGCTGAAGGGTTTGCCAATGCGGTGGCTTTTTACCAGACAGATACCATGACAGCCGCTCAGAGCTTAATTTTCTGGAAAACCCATGGATGGATCGGAGGGGCTTCGGGAGTAGGTGTTTTGATAACAGGGGTTATCGCAAGTTACTGGATTAAGTTGAAATGGCGTATACCGCTTGCCTTTTTAGTGGTTATGACCGTTTTAGCGACAACTATGGGTCTTTTCACCGGAGGGGATCCTGTATCACGGATCGCTTTGCATGTTTTTACCGGTAGCGTCATTTTTCTCGCGTTTTTCATGGCTACTGAACCACAGTCAACACCGATGCCAGAGCGGGCACAATACCTGTTTGGAGTGCTTTTAGCTGTTTTCACCTTTATTTTACAACTGGGAGGAGTGCTTGGAGGGTCGATTATTGCCCTGGTGGTTTTGAATGTGTTCACTCCTTTATTCGATAAATTCGGCCACAAGAGAGCTGTTGGCTTGGGAGGAGGGAAGCACGTTGCGTAGATATTATGAAGAAAAGAATAGATTTCGTGTTGACGCGCAAATGAAAATCGGCTTGGAGGAAATCCCGTTTGAAGAAGTTCCTCCACCTCCTGTGGCAACGGTCTTTCTCCAGCAGCATGTAGGTCCTGCCGGTCGGCCGCTGGTTAAGGAAAAAGACCACGTGAAAACCGGCCAAAAACTCTCTGATGGTGATGAGCCGCTTACAGTACCCGTTCACAGTCCGGTAACGGGAACGGTAATCAATTTTGCGGATTTGCTTCACCCGGTATCGGGTGAAAAAGAACGAGCCATAGTTATTGAAGTCGATGGTGATGAAGAATGGGAATATATGGAAATATATCAAGAACCAGAGAAACAGAGCAAGGATAAAATCGTTGAACGTATACGAGAAGCGGGTATAGTTGGATTGGGCGGTGCTGCATTCCCTACCCATATCAAGCTCTCCGGACAGCAAGTTGTGGACCATTTGATCATAAATGCCAAAGAAAGTGATCCTAACCTTGCCTGTGACGTGCGCTTGATGTTGGAAAAGCCGGAGGAAATCACACAGGGAATAGAAATAATAGGCCGGGTTTTAGGTGTTCAAAAAATCATGTTTGCCACCAGAACTTCTGAAGGCGAGCTTCCCCGGCTCGAAAAAGTTTTACATGAGAAGAACATAACCCTGGCACATATACGTCCCTCGTATTCTGTGGGAAGTGAACGGCTTTTGGTACGCGAGCTCTTGGGCCGAGAAGTGCCCCCTGATAAATTCCCTCCAGATGTGGGAGTTGTAGTCCATAATGTGGCAACCTGTGTCGCGGTTGCTCAGGCTGTTATTAAAGGGAAGCCACTTATTGACCGGGGACTTTCGTTTTACTCCAGGGAAACCGGAGGACGAAACCTGTGGGTGAGAATGGGCACTCCGGTGGAACATATTTTACAGTATGCCGGTCTCAAACCGGAGAACTTCGATCGCGTTGTGCTGGGTTCAATAATGATGGGCCGTGGAGTTCCTGATATCCGTGTGCCCCTGGTAAAATCCATTGCCGGGGTTGTGGCCCTGACTCCCCAAGACGAAGCTCCTTTCGAAAATCCCTATCCCTGTATCCGTTGTGGGTATTGTGATCTTGTGTGTCCTGTGGATATATACCCGTCACTTCTTTTAGAAGCATCGGAGCGGGGAAATACCAAATTCATCAAAAAACTGAATGTAGAGGCATGTATTGATTGCAGTCTTTGCTCCTATGTTTGCCCGTCAGCTATTCGAGTAAATCCCAAACAGCGAATAGCTTCAAATTAAAGGAAGGATTACAATGAAACTAGCAAGGTAAAAGGAGGAATGATTGGTGGGAAAAAGAGTCACCGTGTTCAACCCGGGCCCAGCGATGCTGCCAGATCCAGTTTTAGAAAGAGTACAGACGGAAATGCTCGATTTTGCCGGTACGGGGATGTCCGTTATGGAGATGAGTCACCGGTCGAAGCAGTTTGAGGGAGTACTGAATGATGCGGTAAGCAGAATAAAGCGACTGCTTCGCTTGGGTGAACGGTATCACGTATTGTTTCTGCAAGGGGGAGCCAGCCTCCAGTTTGCGATGGTTCCGATGAATCTCGCACAAGACGGGAAGTCCGTAGCTTACGTTGATACAGGCTCATGGGCTTCAAAAGCTGTCAAAGAAGCACGGTTATTGAAAAAAGACGTTACTCTGGTGGCTTCCTCGACAGACAGAGATTATACCTACATTCCGAAAAACATAGCGATCGATGAAAACCTGAGTTACCTCCACCTCACATCCAATAACACTATCCGGGGCACACAATGGCATTATTTCCCGGAAAGTGGTGATGTGCCCCTGGTGAGTGATATGTCTTCTGATATTTTCAGCCGTCTTTTCAACCCGGAACCTTTTGGTCTGATATATGCCGGTGCACAGAAAAATGCCGGTCCATCGGGAGTGACGATAGTCATAATCAGAGAGGATATGCTGGAAAGGACTCCTCGGGATATACCAACCATGTTGAAATATTCGACTTTCACAGAATCGAACTCTTTATACAATACTCCACCATGTTTTGCTATTTATGTGGTGGGATTGGTGATGCAGTGGTTGGAAGAAAATATCGGTGGCTTAGAAAATATGGAGGATCTCAACAGACGCAAGGCCAACCTTATCTATGATTATCTGGATAACCAGGACTTTTACCGGAACCCCGTAGAAAGAGACAGCAGGTCATGGATGAACGTGGTCTTTCGGCTTCCGACACAAGAACTGGAACAGGATTTCATCCAGGAAGCGAATCAAGTTGGCTTAGTTGGTCTTAAGGGACACCGTTCTGTAGGAGGTTGCCGGGCATCTCTTTACAATGCCGTCGATTTGAAAGCCGTAGAATCATTAGTGGATTTTATGAAGGAGTTTGTACGGAGCAAAGGGTGAGACAACACATTCTATCGAGCTCAAACTGTAACGGCCGGGCGGCACACACCGTGAACACGGCCGTTACAGTTTCTGTTTTTTTTTGGGAGTATTCTCGGAATTAACGATACTCTGCTACTGTCTCAAAAAGAGCGAGCAGGTTTTCTTCTGGAATGTTTGCCTGGATATTATGCACGGCAGCGAAAACAAACCCTCCTCCCGGACGGAATGTTTCAATGAGGTTTTTCACTTCTTCCCGTACTTCTTCCGGGTTTCCGAAGGGTAGGGTTGTTTGTGTATTCACACCGCCACCCCAAAATACATACTGCTTTTTGAATTCTGATTTCAAGTGGTGCGGGTCCATTCCATTGGCTGAAACCTGGACAGGGTTGAGGATATCAAATCCAGCCTCCGCAAGATCAGGAAGCAAATCATAGACCGCGCCGCAGGTATGGATAAAGGTTTTCCAGGAAGTGTTGGAATGAATCCACTCATTCACCTTCTTATGGAGGGGAAGAAAAAGTTCACGATACGTTTCGCGGGAGAACAACGGACAATGTTGGGATCCGAAATCGGCGGCTGAAACCATTATAACCTGTATACGGTCTCCCACGGCTTGTTGGAACCGTTTGAGGTTTTGTAAGCCGATGTCCACTGCCCGTTCGAATGATTCTTTCAAAAAGTTTTTTCTCACAGCAAAAGAAATATACCATTCCTCGAAATCACGGACTCCACCGGGTTCCCTCAAGTGGAAAGCGGGCAAGAGGCCGATATCTCCGATATTGATACCAGGTACACCTCCTGATATTACGGCAAATTCTGTTTCTTCAAAAAGTTGCCGGGATTCCTGCTCGAAAAATAACAAGTCATTTTCGCTTAACAGGGTGAATTCCGCGATTTGATCTTCAACTGAAAGGTCTTGCTCAGAGCGAATCGGCCGTTGTCTGATAACCGCATCATGGTAGAAACCGTTTGCCGGCATTTTTGCTGATGGGAGGGCACTGCTGTCTCCCTGCGGATATTGGTAAATGTTTCCGGAAGAATCAGGGGTGGTATTGAATTTTCCAGGGACCAAGAGGGGTGTTCCATCAAAAAATTTCCATTCTCGCCAGTCTTCTTTTCGAAAACCGAAAAATGTTTCACGGGGGAGGAGGGGAACGGTATCGATTCCCAGGGCCCGGCGAAGGTCATCATCCACTTCACCGAGCATCATAAAAGGATCAATCAGTTTAACCGGGTCTTCCCACTTGTTCAACCCCAAGGCTCTTTTCAGCCTGTAAAGGCTTGAAACATGGATTCCCGTTACCAGTGTTCCACCCAAATCAAGAGCTATTTCATCCGTTTCGGTATGTTCAAGCTGTGCTATGACTCTTTCCCTTGAGTTCATTGTTTCAATCCTTTCATAATAATCAGTTATCTATCCATTATAATTGATTCCAGGTGAATCGGAAAACTGACGTTTGAGTGAATCGGTTCACAGACATTGCTGATTGATCATATTTACGGGGAGCTGGTGAAATGGATATAGGTGATATCATCAATAGCATTGGTCTTGCGATCGACGTCGTCGGTGTTGGCGTGATGGTGACAGGAGGAATAAGTACATCGGTCGTGTATTTTTCCCGCCTGCGCAAGGGCGCGACGTTTAAGGAATTGTATACCTCTTTTCGCCATGGTATAGGTCGTTCCATATTGCTGGGCCTTGAATTTTTAGTGGCCGGGGACATCATACGCACGGTTGCGGTACGTCCGACCTTCCAAAGCGTGGGTGTTTTATCGGTCATCATTGGTCTTCGAACGTTCTTAAGCATCATGCTCCAGGTTGAAGTTGAGGGCACATGGCCTTGGAATAAAAAAAAACAAAGGGTTGCTGCTCGGGTACGGAATTTGAAGCAGGAATGATAGATTTTGGTGAGACTGGAGATCAACAAGTGGGAGGGTAATGAGGAATGGATCGACAAAATTGATTGAGGTGGATATAATGCTCATTGAATTTCTAAAGGGCCTTAATGCCCGTATTTTTTGGAAAATATATGAATAGAAGAAAAGAGATATACGAAAAACTTGCAGACTATATGCCGGATGGTTTTGCCTATCACCGGATAGTGACAGGTGCTGATGGGAAACCGAGAGATTATGTTTTTCTTGAAGTGAACCCTGCTTTTGAGCAACTTACCGGACTTACGCGGAACCAGGTTATCGGTAAGGGTGTTACCGAGGTATTGCCATCAATTGTCTATGCGAGCTTTGATTGGATCGGGACCTATGGGAAGATAGCGCTTGAAGGAGGCAGTGCTCACTTCGAACATTATTCCGAACCGCTCGGCCGCTGGTATGAGGTTACAGCCTATTGCGACCGACCGGGTTTTTTTGCCACGGTTTTCCGTGACATTACTGCACGGAAAAATGAAGAGGAAATCCTGACCACATTATCACTCTTAACCGATGAGTTCCTGGAACAATCCGGTGAAGAAATCGATTATAGGAAAATTACCGAAACCGTGCGGCATTTTACTGGCGCAAAATATGTAGCATGCAATATATATGAAGAAGATGGTGAACACTTTACTACAATGGCGTTAGCCGGAGTGCGGGAACACCTGGGTAGGGCTTCTGCCCTATTGGGGTTTAACCCGGTGGGGAGACGATGGGGGCCCGATACACGGCGAGAGGGAAAAATTCGTAGACAGGTTATAACATCTTTTCCCAACCTGCGGCATTTGGTAGGTGGGGTCCTCCCCGGTTCTGTTGTCGCCCTGATAGAAAAAGTTTTTCTTACCGGTGAAGTCCTGGTGGTAAGAATAGAACGACGGCAAAAGAAAATCGGTGACTTTACCTTGATAATGCCCCGTGGGAAAAAATATACCAACCTGTCTCTGCTTGAAATCTACGCCCATCAGGTGGGACTCCTCCTTACTCGAAAACGGGCAGAGGAAGTACTGCGGGAAAGTGAGGAATATTTCAAAATCCTTTTTGAACACTCATCGGTTGCGCTTTTCATTCATGATAAGAACACCGGGAACTTTCTTGACGCAAACCGGAAAGCATTAGAAATTTACGGATATACTCATGTAGATGAATTGAGAAATGGACCTTTTTGGTTGGATTCTCCATATTCATTCAAGGAAGCAAAGCAACTGATTCACAAAGCGGGAAAAGAGGGACCGCAACATTTTGAATGGTTGTGCCGAAAGAAATCAGGTGAGGTGTTTTGGCAGGAAATACATCTCAGCAAAATAACAAGAGGCAAAGAGGAATATGTTCTTGCTGCCGGGATAGATATTACCGAACGGAAAAAAGTTGAAGCAGCATTGCAGGAAAATGAGGAACGTTTCCGCACCTTGTTTGAAACCATGGCCCAGGGGGTTGTCTACCAGGATGCAAAAGGGAAGATTGTTGACGCCAATATGGCAGCGGAGCGAATCCTGGGGCTAACGCTTGACCAGATGCGGGGCAAAACCTTTTTGGAACCACGCTTGAGGGCAATCCGTGAGGACGGTACGGATTTCCCTGCAGATGAGCATCCTTCCTTGATTTCCCTGCAAACCGGGAAACCGGTTACCGGAGTATTGATGGGCATATATCATCCAACAGCGGAAGAATACCGTTGGATTATTGTTCATGCTGTGCCGCAATGTAAGCCCGGACAATCCAAACCTTTCCAAGTCTATATAACATTCACCGACATTACGAGGCAAAGACAAGCTGAGATTGAACTATCAAAGCAAAGAAATTTTCTGGAGACGATTATATCCACGGTGATAGATCCTGTTTGCGTGGTTGACGCAAACGACCGGTTTATCCTCAACAATCGAGCGCACTTGCGTCTCTTGGGTGTTTCCACCCAGGAAGAAGCACGGGGAAAAACGGTATATGACTTTTTCCCCCCCGAAGATGCTGGTGATTTTATGAAGACCAACAGGCAGGTTTGGGAAACCGGCAAACCCTTGTTGAATATAGAGGAACGGGTAGTAGACCCCCGAAGTGGTGCAATACACTGGTTTTTAGTCAGCAAAACACCGCTTATTCATGCTGCAAGCGGGGAATACGAAGGTTTGGTGGCGGTATTGCGTGATATAACCGACCGTAAGCATGCCGAAGAACAGTTACGCCGCAGTGAATACGAAAAATCCCTTATTCTGGATGCTTCAGCGGAACTTTTTTCCTATATTGACCGGGATCTCACTATTCAATGGGCGAACCGGGTAGCGGGAGAAGCCGCCGGAGAAGAAGCCCGTGATTTAGTGGGAAGACGATGTTTTGAAGTATGGCACGGGCGTGACAGGTCGTGTGCGGGTTGCCCTATAGTGAAGGCACGTGACAGCGGGAAAGCGGCCGAAGGAGAAATTGCCACTCCGCAAGGTCGTATCTGGCACCTTCGGGGATACCCCGTGTTCAACGAAGCAGGAGAGGTAGCTGCGGTGGTGGAGTTCGGCCAGGACATCACTGAACGCAAACAGTGGGAAGAGAAGATCCACCACCTCAGTTTTCACGATTCCCTCACGGATCTGTATAACCGGGCTTACCTGGAAGAGGAAATACACAGGCTCGACACACACAGACAGCTTCCCATCAGTATCATCATGTGCGATGTCAACGGGTTGAAGCTGGTTAACGATGCTTATGGACACAGGTTGGGGGATGAACTTTTGGTGAGAGCTGCTGTCATTCTCAAGAAAAACTGTCGGAAAGAAGATATTGTTGCCCGGTGGGGTGGAGATGAGTTTGTGATTTTCCTCCCTCAAACCAGCTTGGAAGAAACACAGGCGATATTGGAAAGAATCACCGGCGATTGCAAGAAGAATACTGTAGGGAAAATACCACTTTCCATGGCCTTGGGGTGTGCCTGTAAAGAACATCCTGACCAGGACATTTTTATGGTTTTCCGGGATGCAGAAGACCGGATGTACAAAAATAAATTGGTCGAAAGCCGCAGCACCCGTAGTGCTTTGTTATCCACTCTCAAGGAAACCATGCGAGAGAAGAGTCACGATACAGAAGAACATGCCGAACGCCTGCAGAACATCGCCCTCATAATGGGCAAGGCTCTGCATTTGTCTCAAGCGGATATCGACCGTCTGGTTCTTTTGGTTTCCTTGCATGATATCGGTAAAATCATCGTGCCTGAAGAGATTTTGAATAAAAAAGGACTACTGAACGAGGAAGAATGGGAAGTAATGAAAAAACACCCCGAAACCGGCTACCGTATAGCACGCTCTACGGATGAGCTGGCACACATCGCAGAAGAAATCCTCTCCCATCATGAACATTGGAATGGTTCGGGTTACCCCCGGGGATTACGGGAGAAAAACATCCCTCTTTTGAGCCGTATTACAGCTATAATCGATGCCTGTGACGCCATGACCCACTTTAGAACGTACAAGAAAACAATGAACAGTGAAGAGGCGCTTGCTGAGCTCAGGCGCTGTTCGGGGTATCAGTTTGATCCGGAACTTGTCGAGGTTTTTTGTAATCTCATCGAGCAAAAAATTATTTCATAAGAGAAGGAATATTGTCTGAAGAAGCACAGCGTAAAAACCCCTTGGCATTTTTTGAGATTTTCCAAAATATGCCGGAAAGGAACTTTATATGTATTCTGTACCGTCTGAAAAAACGGATGTCGAATTATCAGTTGGTGTAAGCAGTAATTCAATTATATACCGGTATTCATATGAATGGTTGTTTGACCTTATGGCTGAAGAAAATATTCGGTACCTGCAGCTGGGGACTTTTTTTGAGATGTATTTTCTTCCTGATGAATATTTTTTAAGACTCAAAGAAAAAGCAAATGAACGGGGGATAGTCATTTCCAGTATTTTCAGCACCTTCAGAGAACTCGGTGGATTTCTCTCTGAAGATCCGGATCTGCATAAAGTTACCGAGGAAAATTACCGCCGTTTGATAGATGTGGCGGCATTGCTCGGGTCAGCCTCCGCGGGCTCTTCCATGGGCGCTTTGATGCGTGACCGATTGGATTATCGTGAGCAAGCGATAAGTTCGTATACTGCCAGCATGAAAGAACTTTTACATTATGCCCATCAGCGCGGACTTCAATGGCTAACTGCAGAACCCATGTCATGTTATGCCGAACCTCCCTGTACATCCAAGGAGGTAGCTATGATTGGTGAAGAGCTTTCCGGCTATCACCACGCACACGAATTTACTACCGCGAACTTCGGATACTGTGGTGATATTTCTCATGGGTGGGCAGATGAAAATGAACAGATCGTTGAGGATAATCTTACCTATTTTGTTGGGTCTCTTCCCTACTTATATGAATTTCATTTCAAAAACACCGATCGCATCTACAACCAGACCTTTGGTTTCGAACCGGAAAACCTTGAACGGGGGATCATAGATATCAGAAAAATCCGGGAACTTCTTATCAAAAACCGGCGTCGTCTTTTACACAAGAAAATCATTGGTTACCTGGAACATCCCGGACCGAAGCTGGGGAGAGATTATACTGACGTGAAGCTGGCAAGGATGCTGAGGGAATCACTGAGACATATTAAGCACGAGTATTTGTAAAAAAGAGGCTGGAACATGAGCGGAAAAAAATTTCTCATTTTTGATTTCGGAGCGAGTAACGGCAGAGTGATGGTCGCCTCGTTTGATGGGAATAAGGTTGTCATGGAGGTCACTCATCGTTTTGAAAATCAGCCGGTGTGGATGACAGGGTCCCTGTATTGGGACATTCTCCACATTTTTGCTCAACTCACAACCGGACTGCAGGTATCCCTGACCCGGCATCCGGATATCGTTTCAATGGCTATTGATACGTGGGGATGCGATTTTGGCATGATCGATAAACAGGGGAAACTGGTAGCCAATCCGCTGACCTATCGGGAAAAGAAACGCCACGAGCGTTCGAAACTTTTGTATCAAATACTCCCTGAAAAAGAGTTGTTTGCACTTTCAGCCGGCAATACGAATACTATAATGGGTATTTACCAGCTCTTTTCTTTCCTGCATGAAAACGCC
>SKXZ01000017.1 GCA_007128145.1 Candidatus Nitricultor lacus
AACAACTGCTATCTCGGTATGGTGCGGCAGTGGCAGCAATGTTTTTATGACGGCCGATACTCCTGTACATTCCTGGAAAATCCGGATCTCGCCGGTGTTGCCCGTGCCTTCGGCGCAGAAGCATTCACTGTTGAAAAGAAAGAAGACCTTGAAAAAATAATTAAACAGGCATTGTCGGTCAAGGATCGTCCTGCACTGGTGGACTGCCGGGTGGCTCCAGACGAAAACGTGCTTCCCTTCGTACCCCCCGGAAAATCTTTAGACGAGATGATCCTGGGATAATACACCGGCAAAGGAGGTGTCTTATGCAGCATGTTATTTCTGTCCTGGTTGAAAACCGCCCCCGGGTACTCGCCCGCGTGGCATCATTGTTTGCCCGGCGGGGCTACAATATCGAAAGCCTGGCGGTAGGGCCTACCCACAATCCCACCGTTTCCCGTATTACCCTCGTTGTCAGGGGGGATGAGGATATTTTGGAGCAAATTTCCAAGCAGCTGTATAAACTCATCGACGTTATAAAAGTCGGTGACTTTACCGAAACCAACTTTGTCGATCGAGAACTCGCGCTCATCAAGGTGAACGCTCCGGCCGCCTTGAGAGGTGAAATAATCCAAATAGCCGAGGTTTTCAGAGCCCGCGTGGTGGACGTTGGAGAACGCAATCTCATGATAGAAGTGACCGGACCGCCGGCAAAAATTGACGCCCTGGAGCAACTAGTAAAAAAATACGGCATCCTCGAGCTTACCCGTACTGGGAGAATCGCCCTTGCCCGAGGTGCCCGGGCACTGTAAAAACTGTGATACAGTATTCAAAAACCTGGATACAGAAGAATGAACGAAGGGAGGAAAACAACCAATGGTAACAATTTACTATGATCAGGATGCTGATTTACGCCTTCTCGAAGGCAAAACCGTAGCGGTGATCGGTTTCGGCGCCCAAGGTGCCGCACAGGCTCGTAACCTGAAAGAAAGTGGGATAAAGGTCTTGGTAGCGGAGCTCCCAGGAACCCCGGGCTTCGACAAAGCGAAAAAAGCCGGCTTTGAACCGGTGTCCGCTGAAGAGGCAGCCCGCAACGGAGATATAATCCAGATGCTCGCGCCTGACCAGGCCCAACCGGCGATCTATCAGCAGGCGGTGGCCTCTTCACTGAAAAAAGGGAAAATTCTCATGTTTTCCCATGGATTCAATATTCACTATCACCAGATTATCCCTCCACCCGAGGTAGACGTGGTCATGGTCGCTCCCAAGGGTCCGGGAGACCTGGTGAGGCGGATGTATGTCGAAGGAAAGGGGGTCCCGTCCCTGGTAGCCGTTTTCCAGGATTCGAGCGGGAAAGCACGGGATATGGCCCTGGCTTATGCAAAGGGAATCGGTGCCACCCGGGCCGGTGTTATCGAAACCACTTTCGAGGAAGAAACGGAAACCGACCTTTTCGGTGAACAAGCGGTTCTCTGTGGTGGACTCACCTCCCTCATCAAAGCGGGATTTGAAACCCTGGTGGAAGCGGGGTATCAGCCGGAAATCGCCTACTTTGAATGCCTGCATGAAATGAAGCTTATCGTGGATCTCGTCTATGAAGGCGGATTGGGTTTGATGCGGAACGTGGTGAGTGATACCGCAGAATATGGCGACCTCACCCGCGGTCCACGCGTGGTGAATGAAGATATCCGGTGTGAAATGAAAAAAATTCTGACCGAGGTACAAGATGGGACTTTCGCCCGTGAATGGATCCTGGAAAACCAGGCGAACCGCCCCGTATACCATGCCTTGAAAGAGAAGGACAATCGTTCAACTCTTGAAAAAGTGGGACGGAAACTGCGGCACATGATGCCCTGGTTGCAACAGGAAGATTAGAAAGCCTTTGAGCACAGTACGTGAATGGGGGGTTGATAGTGAACAAGGTGCGGATTTTCGACACCACACTGCGGGACGGTGAACAGTCTCCTGGAGTTTCTCTCAATGTCCAGGAAAAACTGGAAATTGCCCGCCAACTTGCCCGCCTCAACGTTGATGCCATTGAAGCGGGCTTCCCTATAGCTTCTACGGGAGATGCCCAGGCGGTGCAGATGGTGGCGGAACACATACGCGGTCCGGCAATATGCGCGCTGGCCCGCTCACGGCAAAAAGATATCGAGGTAGCATGGGAAGCTGTCCGCCGGGCTGAGCGCCCGGTAATACACACGTTTCTGGCAACATCTGATATCCATCTTACCCACAAGCTCCGTTTAAGCCGCGAGCAGGCACTGGAACAGGCGGTGGAGGGAGTGAAAAAAGCCCGCGGCTTTACCCCTGAGGTGGAGTTTTCCGCCGAAGACGCGACCCGCAGCGACTGGGAGTTCCTCTCGAAAGTGTATGCTGCGGTGATCAAGGCGGGGGCAACCGTCCTCAACGTCCCCGACACCGTAGGATATACCACACCGGGAGAAATGGATGAGCTTATCCGTTATCTTCTTGAAAACACAGCTGGGATAGAAAATGTGGTGCTTTCCGTGCATTGTCACAATGACCTGGGACTCGCGGTAGCCAACACGCTCGCTGCTATAGGCGCCGGTGCGGGCCAGGTGGAGTGCACGATAAACGGCATCGGTGAACGGGCAGGAAATGCCTCCCTGGAGGAAATCGTCATGACGTTGTATGTACGCCAGGACCGCTTGAAAGCCGAAACCGGTATCAACTTCCAGGAAATATACCGTTCGAGCCGCCTGGTCAGTCAACTGAGCGGCATGCTGGTGCAGGCGAACAAGGCCGTCGTAGGTCAAAACGCCTTTGCCCATGAATCGGGTATCCACCAGGACGGTGTTCTCAAGGAGAGACTTACCTACGAAATTATGGATGCCCGCCTCATAGGCCGGGAAGAAAAGGTTCTGGTCCTGGGGAAACATTCGGGGCGCCACGCCTTTGCCCGCAAGCTCGGTGAACTGGGATACCACCTCTCAGGAGAGGAACTGGACAAGGCGTTCGAACGCTTCAAGCAACTGGCTGACCAAAAAAAAGAGGTCACCGAAGCGGACATAGAAGCCATTGTCTCTGATGAGCTTTCCCGCTCTGAAGAGCTGTACCGACTGGATTTCGTCCATGTCTGTTGTGGAAACAATATTCTTCCCACCGCAACCGTACGCCTTATCCGGGACAACGGCGAAGTCCTGGAAGGAGTGGCCACGGGGGTTGGACCGGTGGATGCCGCGTACAAGGCAATAGGAAATATCCTGGGGTTGTCATCGGACCTGGTAAACTATACGCTGCAATCCATCACCGGGGGTTCTGAAGCGCTGGGAGAAGTGATCGTACGTCTTGCCGGCGACGAACACTCCTTTGTGGGAAAGGGTTCAAGCCAGGATGTGGTCATCGCGAGTGTCACGGCTTACCTTTCGGCGATCAATAAAATGAGCTCGAATCAAATGAGGAGAAATCCTCAAAAAGATTTTCAGGAGAAACAATCATGGGAATGACCATTACGGAAAAAATCATAGCCGCGCACTCTGAAGACACTCATGTCCATCCCGGTGAATTGGTGGAAGTCGAGGTGGACATGGCATTGGCCAATGATATCACCGCTCCCCTCAGCATCCGTGAATTGGAAAAACACGGAATAGACAGGATAGCGGATCCTGCACGCATCACGCTGGTGGCTGACCACAACACACCTTCCAAGGATATCGCCTCAGCGGAGAATGTCGCCCTGATGCGTAATTTCGCCCGCAGACATAACATCCCCTACTTTTTCGAAGGCGGGGAGGTGGGTATTGAGCATGTGCTCCTTCCGGAACGGGGGTTGGTGATCCCGGGTGACCTGGTGGTGGGAGCAGACTCCCACACCTGTACATACGGAGCCCTGGGCGCTTTCTCAACGGGAATGGGCAGCACAGACATAGCCGGTGCATGGGCTCTCGGCCGAACCTGGCTCAAAGTGCCTGAATCAATCAAATTTCTTTACCGCGGTGATAAGCGTTCCTTTATAACGGGTAAAGATCTTATTCTCTACACCATAGGCGAAATCGGGGTGGACGGTGCCCGCTACTGTGCCATGGAATTCTGCGGTCCGGTGATATCCTCCCTCTCCATGGACGAACGTTTCACCATGGCCAACATGGCAATCGAAGCGGGAGCGAAAAACGGTATCATGGAAGCAGATCATGCCACCCTGGAGTATGTTTCCGCTACCGGTACCACCCGAAAACCGGTTGTCTACACCTCGGATACTGATGCTGAATGGAAAAATGTTTTCCAGATCAACACTTCGTTCATCGAACCCCAGGTGGCGCTTCCGCACCTGCCGGAAAATACCCGCTCGGTGTATTCCATCCCCCGCACCGAAATATCCCAGTCGGTTATCGGTTCCTGCACGAACGGGCGTATTGATGATCTCCGCATGGCGGCGTCAGTACTCAAGGGAAGAAGCGTTCATCCTGGAGTAAGGCTCTACATATTCCCCGGCAGCCCTTCTGTCCTCCTGCAGGCCGAAAAGGAAGGCCTTGTGAAGGTATTTCTCACGGCAGGAGCAGTCCTTTGCCCGCCTTCCTGCGGTCCATGCCTGGGAGGGCACCTGGGAGTTCTGGCTGCGGGAGAACGCAGCATATCCACCACGAACCGTAATTTTGTGGGCCGCATGGGACACCCCAAAAGTGAAGTATACCTTTCCAATCCTTTTGTAGCGGCCGCTTCCGCGGTAAAAGGATACATAACAACGCCGGATCAACTGTGAAACCGGTTGAGAGTCGAGAGAGAGAGAGAAGAAAGGAGATATCTCAATGATTATCGAGGGAACCGTCATCCGCGTTGGGGACAATATAGATACCGACGTCATTATTCCGGCTCGCTACCTTACAAGTACTGACCCCCTGGAACTTGCCAGGCACTGTATGGAAGGCCTTGACCCGGATTTCTTGAAACGGGCGGGCGAAAATCCGGTCATTGTAGCGGGAAAAAACTTCGGTTGCGGGTCATCGCGGGAACACGCCCCACTCGCCATCAAGGGAGCAGGAGTAGAGGCCGTGATCGCCGCCTCTTTTGCCCGTATTTTCTACCGTAACGCTCTGAATATCGGGCTTCCCATCCTGGAGTCGGAGGAAGCGACAAAATCACTCCAGGAGGGGCATCGCATATCCATCGATCTCGAGAATGGCACCATTAAAGACAAGAGCAGTGGAGCCGAATTCACAGCACAGGCTTTCCCTCCCCTGCTGAAAGACGTGATTCGCAAGGGAGGACTCTTGCCCTATATCAAGGAGCGTCTCGAAAAAGAAGTTACGTGATGTTTCAAGGTTCGATATCGGCTACCGAATCCACTACCTGATGGGGGCGATAAGGAAATTTCTTCATGGTATCGCTTCGGCTCACACCGCTGAGAACCAGTATGGTTTCCAATCCCGCTTCCAGCCCCACGATGATATCGGTATCCATGCGATCTCCCACCATCACCGCGTTTTCGGAATGTTCTTCGAGAAAACGCAGGGCAAGGCGCATGATCAACGGGTTGGGTTTTCCCACAAAGTAGGGGGTAGAACCGGTCGCTTTTTCTAACAGCGCCGCAACCGCTCCACAAGCCGGGATAATACCGTAATCACTGGGCCCGGAAACATCGGGGTTGGTGGCAATAAAAGGCGTACCTTCAGATATGAGCTGTGAGGCCCGGATAATCTTGTCATAGGAGTATGCTTCCAGTTCCCCTAAAATAACGAAGTCGGGATTATAATCCGTGAGAATATACCCCACATCGTTGAGAGCCTGGTATAACCCCGTCCCTCCCACCACATAGGCCGAACCCCCGGGTTTTTGGGATTGCACAAAACTTGCCGTAGCCATGGCACTGGAATAAAAATGGCTACTCTCCAGGGTAATACCCACCCGTTGTAAGCGATGCCGCAAATCCACCGGTGTATAACGGGAATTGTTGGTGAGCACCAAGTATTTATGGCCTCCTGCATGCAGCTTGCGGATAAACTCACCCGCCCCTGGAATGGCCTTTTCTCCGTATACCAGCACCCCATCCATGTCAATGAGATATGTCTTTTTTTCGTTCAAAGCTTCGCTTTTCATCAAGGTAACCTTATAACGGTTTTATCTTTTACCTTCCGTTCCGCAGGATTGGCGAACGATTACTTCCGTAGGTACAATCCGCCCCGCAATATCATCTTCTTCTCCGCCCATAACCCTTACCAAGAGTTCCAACGCATGCCGGCCCAACTCACGGGCTTTCCAATCAATACCGGACAGGGGCGGATCAGTTTGTGCAGACTCCTGGTTTTCCAGCATACTCATGACAGCGAGATCCTGGGGAACTTTTCTTCCAACTTCACGGGCAGCATGCAATGCTCCTTCGGCAAGCACCTGGCTCTCGGCGAACATGGCAGTCACTTTTTTCCTTCCCCCCAAGAGTTCCCCTACCGCAAGCTTCGCTTGATATGAGTCAGGAGAAATATTCAACCGTAAGTCCTCTTTCAGGGGAACACGTCTTTTTTCCAGTGCGCGCTCAAAGCCTCTATATGCCTGCAGCGCGGTGATCCGGCGTTCTTCCGTGCCCAAAAAGGCGATATGGCGATGGCCCGCCTCGATAAGCCTTGTCACGGCCTTTTCCACCATGGTGGCGAGATCGATGAAAACCCAGCTCACACCCTTGTTATCCTGCACCTCCGGTTTTCCCAAGCATACAAACGGTTCCACACCTCTTGAAAAACGCTTGAGCCGGCCGTCTCTTTTGAGAAGTTCCATCACCAGGAACCCGTCTCCCAATTGAGCGTTTGCGATGTCTTCATAAAGAAGCGTGGGGTTGAAATCTTGTCCGGCGGAGATGATGATGAGCTGGTAATTCAGTCTCTTGGCTGTTTCCGCTATGCCTTGCATCAGCTCTTTTGAAAGAGGAAATCCCAGCATTCGTTCCATGGAGTGAGGGAAAAGCACGGCAACCGTGCTTGTCTTGGGAACAACCAAACCTTTTTTTGCCCGCCTTGAACGGTATCCCAATTCCTCAATAACCTGCACGACTTTTGACTTGGTTTCCGGACTTACACGGTCATCCCGGTTGTTGAGAACATTCGAAACCGTACTTTTTGAAACGCCTGCCCTCCTGGCTATTTCATCAATAGTTACCATCAATTTCTCCTCCTTTTCCCAGCTTGGGATCGATAATCACCTGTCTATCCAACGATGAAATTTTTTATGCATTATTTATTGCTGCTTCTCCATGCAAAATCAAAAGTATTTTTCTCATTATGATACAATAATTTTGGATAAGCAAGCAAATATTGTGTTTTTTCAACAACCCATCGCAAGGAGCAGGACTTAAAGAAAAGGAGCTACCCTGCCACTGTGTGGCAGCATCTAAAGGTCGGTGAGAAGTAAGACGGGAGAAGTAAGACGTGAGACGTGGTAAAGCCAAAAGCAAGGAAAGTCCCGATAATTGTGTAATTCCGTTCTTTCATAGACGGGATTCAAACAGCCGGTGGAGCGAAGAGAAGCGTTGAAACAGAAAAGATGCCTTTCACAAAAAGGTTTTTCCGCTCCAACGCTCCAACGCTCAAACGCCCCAACATTCTATTTACAAAGGAGAAAAATAAAGCGGTGAGGCAGAAACCGTCAAATTACTGTTTTATGTAAAGATACAGACGTTTAACCGGGTCAGTATCCAGCGGCTTCCATCCCTTGAGGATCCAAACATAAGAAACAATGCGTGCACCGCTTCTGAGCTCACGGCGAAACTTATCCTCCAAGCGGTCGTTAACGTGCTGAAAAAGAAACATGGTCACTACATCAGCCTTCGATAGATCAACGGTGTGGATATCTTTCAGGTGAACCCGCACCCTGTGCCCCAGCCTTGCGAACTGAATCCGTATGCGGGCTAAAAAAACGAGCCAGGGGTTGATCTCAAAACCGCGTGCCACGGCCTCAAACTCGCGGGCCGCACAAATCAGTATGCGTCCATCTCCGCATCCCAGGTCATAGACAACCTCCCCCGGTTGCACGGATGCCATCTCCAACATACGGCGGACCCGAACCATATCCGTGGGCTGCCAGGGTATCCCATGAAAAAAGAAAGGAAACACCCACCAAAAAAAAAGCAGGGCAAGGATGCCTCCGCCACCGATATACCACCATACGCTCATCGAGTTTTCCCACCCATGAAAGCGTCAGCCAGGTATGAACTGCGCACAAAGGGTGAGCTGGCAACACCCGCAAAACCCATCTTTAAAGCCAGCTTCCTGTATACCTCGAACTGCTCGGGGGGAACATACTCAAAAACGGGCAGATGTTTGCCCGATGGCCGAAGGTATTGCCCGATGGTAATAATGTCACAGCCGGCATCCCGCAGGTCGCCCAGTACAGTCTCTACCTCTTTTTCCGTCTCTCCCAATCCTACCATGAGCCCGGATTTCATAAGTTTTTCCGGTAAAAGCTTTCGCATGCGTGCAATCACAAATAATGAGCGCCGGTAGGAAGCTTGCGGGCGTACCGCTCCATACAGGCGCTCCACTGTTTCCACGTTGTGATTGAAGACATCCGGTTCAGCCGCGGCCACGATCGAGAGTGCATCGGTATTTCCCTGGAAATCAGGTGTGAGCACTTCAACCGTTGCTTCAGACAATGCCTCACGTAAAGCTTCCACCACCGATCGGAAGTGTCCCGCTCCCCCATCAGGCAGATCGTCCCGGGTTACGGAAGTAACGACAACATGGCGCAGCTTGAGAACCTGTGCTGCACGGGCCACTCTCCCGGCTTCACCGGGATCGGGAGGAAGAGGTTCTCCACCGCTCACCGCGCAAAAGTGGCAGCTACGGGTGCATACTTCCCCCAGAATCATAAAGGTAGCCGTCCCTCTCCCGAAACATTCTCCGATATTCGGACAATGAGCACTTTCGCAAACGGTATGGAGTTTGAGAGAGCGAAGCAGAGTATCCATTTTTTCCAGCTCCCCGGCCGGAGGGAGCCGGCGTCGTATCCAGTGCGGCACTGCCATCAGGAAACTCCTTCGTTCGTTTCGAGCATAAAAGGGACATGGTCTTCCAGCATGTGCACTTCGAAAACAGCACCAAAATCCTGTACCAATTCGCTATGCATTCTTTGCCTCTCAGAAAAAGAAAGAAAGCGTCCGGTCTCCCGGGCGAGCGAAGTCACACCCCGGTCGGCTATTCCGCAGGGAACGATAAGAGAGAAATGATCGAGGTTTGGTTCCAGGTTCAGCGCAAAACCATGGTAAGTCACCCATTTTTTCACCGCTACACCAATAGCCGCTATCTTCTTCGGCTGGGTTGAATCCACCCATACCCCGGTATGGGGGGGCATTCTGTACCCTTCAATACCGTACCGTCCCAGAAAACGTATCAGCACCTCTTCCAGGGTACGCACAAAAAGGTGTACATCCTTCCTCCGTCTGGTGAGGTTCATGACCGGATACCCGACGAGCTGTCCGGGACCGTGGTAGGTCACGTCTCCGCCGCGCTCGCAGTGGTAAACACGTACTCCCTCCCGGGCCAATCGCTCCCGACCGGCCAAAAGATGGGCGCCTTGTGCTGAACGCCCCATGGTGATGACCGGAGGGTGCTCGAGAAGAAGCAAAAAACCGGTGGAATTTTCCCGCCGGGCTCTCTCTACCAGCTGCAGTTGGAGAATACGTGCGGCCTGGTAATCAACTTCTCCTAAAAAATACCATGGTACGCATTCCATGGGTAACCTCGCTTTCTCATGGTGGAATGGTGCTGGGAAGGAAATGCGGTCAAACCTCGGACTTGATAAACACATGGCGGAGAGGGTGGGATTCGAACCCACGAGACGGGATAAACCGTCTAATCGCTTAGCAGGCGATTGCCTTCAGCCACTCGGCCACCTCTCCCCTTGAATGCAGTGAGCAGGGAGTCGTGAGTAGTGAAAAGACTCCTTTCTCACTGCTTCTCACTTTTTTTACTCTTTACCGCATAAAAGTATACCATCAGGTGTCTTGTTTCTCAACGTCTTTTCTGAAGCCCGGTCTTTGCTGTAAATCACCGCGGCCTTACACAGGGCTTCAGTGATATCAACCTGCCAGTACAGGCTTTCTTCTTCCAATTCTGCTATGGTATGCTTTACCTCCTCACTCATCTTTCCTTCCTTCCCAGTCTTCCAACCTCGAGCGTATTTTGATGATGGCACGGGAAAGTATCTGCGATACCCTCGATTCACCCACCTCCAAAACAGCGCCGATTTCCTTGAGTGTCAACCCTTCATAGTAGTAAAGGGTGATACAGAGCTTTTCCCTTTCCGGAAGTTCATTTACCGCCTGGCCAAGGAGTTCCGCCAGTTCCTTGTTTTCCAATATTTCCTGCGGATTGCATCGCGGATGAGGGTCTGGAATTTCATCTCCCAACGCCCTGCCGTCTTCCCTACGCTCCTGCTCAAGGGAAAAGAACATACTTGATTTATGCCTTTCAATAATCCAGCTCACTTCTTCCGTTGCCACATTCATTTCTCCGGCAATCTCTTCCAAGCTTGGATCACGCCCGAGGTCCCGCTGGAGTTTTTGCCATACATTCATTATTTCTTTGAAAGTTCTCCGCTGACCCCGGCTCATGGGGTCAAGACTGCGCAGGTAATCGATAACCGAACCCCGGATACGGGAAAGCGCATAGGTTTCAAATCTTACTCCACCTTCCGGGCGAAACCGCTCCAGGGCTTGCAAAAGGCCGATAATTCCGTACCCTTCCAGGTCTTCCCGATCAATATACGAAGGAAGAGTGTAAATCAACCGTCCCATGGCGATTTTAACCAGGTAAAGGTAGTGTTCGATCAGGCGGTCCCGCTGTTCGGAATCACCGTTGAGCAAGAAGGCATTCCACGCCTCCTCTATGTTTTCATTCTTCTTCGTCAGACTCATGGCTCAGTACCTGACCTTCTTCTTCCTCGGTTGGAGCCCGGGATATTATTCAATTGAGGTAATAATAGGTTATCCCGTAGGTTACAACGGCTATGACAAAAGCTCTCCATATCATGGTAAACAGGCTGAGGTTTCTTGTCACCCCCCATAAGAAGAATACCAGAACCAGTAACCAGGTGAAAAAAAGAGCAAAGAGGCGGGGAATATTTTTCCTCGAACCTGTATCCGTCATCAGATAACCCTCACTTCTCCCCCAATAGTCCTGATTTCCACGTTCCCCTCTCCCACGAAAAAAGTGATCGTCCGTCCACGGTTTCCACCGGTATCCTCTCCCCGCAAGGGGACACGTACGGATCGCAAGGTATGTTTCACTGCCTCTACGTTCCTCTTTCCAATATCAAACAGCGAGTTGGTACCGGAAAACATCCTGGCGCCGCCTGATATCTTGGCCAACACCTCTCCTTTTCCCGCACCGGCTTGAAACATTTTCTCCAGTAACGCCGGGATAGCCGTATCGGCGAACTTGAATATGTTCTTTTGACCCGGAATGGCCTGGAGAAGGAGAATATGAACAAGACCGGCAAATTTCTTTTTGTTGTCATACAGGCAAATTCCCACACACGAACCCAGCCCCGGTATACACAATGTGTCATGGGGGTTGTCACTCATCCGGTATTCGGCCATCCCCACTGTAAATCTACGCCCCATTCTAGGCAGCTCCAATAGATTGCAGGATGATTTCCAGTGACCCCGAGTCCGGAATTAACATGAAGTATCCGGTAATGCTGCGCTCTTCCTCCACAAAATCGGTTTCGATAAGAAACGCGTAATCCCCGTGCTGGGATATCTCTATAAAAACCAGGTCAACAATAGCTCCAGCCATATCGATAGCCATGGCGGGAACGGAATGATTGAGGGACAACCCGGTAAAATCAGCTAAGGCAGATAAATACGAGGAAGAAAGAATGTTGTCGATTTCGTTCATAGCGGAAGTGGCGATTTCGTCCAAATTCAAGAGCTTCTCACGGTCCGGGGCCATTTCACCCATAAGGATTTGAGTCATATTGAGTGCGTTATCGAGGTCTATAACAAAGAAAATATGCCCTGTTATCTGCCCCGTCATGGTCAGATACACTCCCAGAACTTCCTTTTCCGCTCCCCCTAACCAGGAAGGAACGTCTTTGAGAGGAAGGATTTTTACCCGGGGAACATCCATGGCCACCTTCCGGTCCACCATTTTGGAGAGGGCGGTCGCGGCATTCCCCGCTCCGATGTTCCCTATTTCTTTCAGGGCATCGAGTTGGAGCTCATTGAGGTCTTCGAACGATATATCCATAATTGTGTATCACCCCTCTTTCCGGTAAAAAAATGGAAGGAAATAGCGTAAGCCATGTTTTTCCGGACGGGGTATGCGCTCGGTACTCCCAATCCATAAAAAGCCTCCCTTTTTCAACGCAGCGCTCATGCGACTGATAGCCTTGTCTTTTGCTTGTTCTGCAAAATAGATTATCACATTACGGCACACTATGAGATCAAAACGCCTGTTGATTGCATCATGCAAAAGATCGTGCTTGCGAAAACTGACTTTCCGCTTCAGAGTTGGGACAATAGCATGCTCTCCATTTGTGCCCGGGGTAAAATATCGTTCTTGCATGGGGGTGGAAACGTTTTTCAAGTGCAGTTCACGGTATATGCCTTCCTTTGCTTTTTGCAGAATTTCTTCATCGATATCGGTGGCCCAGATTTCATAAGGACAATTCGGCTGTGCCTTCTCAAAAAGCATGGTCAGTGAATAGGCTTCGCTTCCGATAGAACAACCGGCACTCCACGCTTTTATGGAATCACAAGCTTTTTCTCGGAGAAGCGGTAAAATACGGTCATGGAGATCCGCAAACCTCTCCGGGTTACGGAAAAATTCGGAGACATTAATGGTAAAGCTGTTCTTGAAGTCAAGAAGAACCTGCGGATCACGCTCGAGTTTTTCCAGGTATTGTTCCACAGTGCTTGCTCCCGAACGTAAGAGTATAAACTGAAGCCGTCGCTTGAGCTCTATCTGCTTACGAAATATATATTTAATAAGTTTCTCACGATCCCCCTCGATGATATCTGTAAACTGGAAAACCAAAGTAGAACTCCCTTCGGCGTGCAACCTGCGCGCCTTGCAATTCACAGTAGAATTTTCCCATCACCTCTTCGACTTTCCACCCGGTCAGTACCTCCACGCGGTGGCTCCACTCGATTATCTTCCCTTGAAAATCCGTGACAACCAGCTCGAAAGGAACCCGGGTAAAGAAAGAATCGGCGAACAATGAACCCCCTTCCTCTTCCTCCCCAGCCGTATCCTCTTCAAGCACGACCTGCAATCCCCTCTTTTCCAGGCGATTCAAGCATACCACCCTTTCCGCTTCTCCAGAAATATGGGGAAAACCCGTCAGCAAAAAACCCTTCCCTTCCAAATTGGTTATCTGGATAGAAAGGGTTCCTTCGTTAGGCCAGGAAACATGAAAAACGTTTTTCTCTTCCCCCAGGTAAATAGATAAAAGGTCTCCGAGAGCTTTCCGGTAACGGTGCCATCCGTTATAGAAGAACTTCCGCTCCGTACCTTCCTTGACCAGGGCGGCAAAACGAGCGCTCGTGCGGCGTCGGATATTCTTCAAAACCATTCGAGAAAATACAGACCGTTGAGGACTCATATCATACAAAAGCACTTACCCCAAGCTTATCCTGTTTCACCCTCCCAATACCTTGTTTATCGCCTCCAGAAACCGGTCGGGCTTGAAAGGCTTGACCACGAAGTCCTTGGCTCCGGCCTGGATAGCGTCAACCACCATGGCCTGCTGGCCCATGGCGCTGCACATGATGATTTTCGCTTCCGGTTTCATGGAACGGATTTCCCTGGTGGCGTTGATGCCGTCCATTTCGGGCATGGTGATGTCCATGGTAACGAGGTACGGCTTCAACTCCCCGTACTTCTCAATCGCCTCTTTACCGTTTGCGGCTTCGGCGACGACCTCAAAACCGTTCTTGGTCAGGATGTCCTTGAGCATAATTCGCATAAAAGCAGCGTCATCCACAATCAAAACTTTACCGGGCATTGATCATTATCCTCCTACCTGGGAAAATCTCCATAAAAGACTGGCAACGTCCAGAATAAGGGAAATGCGGCCGTCTCCCAAAATAGTGGCGCCCCCTAGTCCCCGGATATCACCGATAAATGAACCAAGGGACTTTATCACGATTTCCTGTTCTCCCAGGATCTCGTCGACCACTAATCCGGCTTTCACCCGGGAGGTGTTCACCACTATGGTA
>SKXZ01000167.1 GCA_007128145.1 Candidatus Nitricultor lacus
ATTCTTCCTGTACTTCTATCCGATATGTAGTGCGTGGGGGCAGGTAAAAAGACCAGGCACGGGAAGAAAATACACTTTGTCTCAACCCCGTCTCTCCAAGAAAAACATCGTTAACCCACATTTTTCCTTTTCCGCGCATGAGAACAAACGCCGCCTCCCGGTTATCTAATTTTCCAGAATAGGCAGTATTTTTACGCAAACGCAACAGTGCGAACTTTTCCAGTTTGAGAGGACTCCTTGAGGAATCAGCTATTATCTGAAGATGAGCTTCGGGATAGTCTCGAAAAGGGAAAAATATCATCAGAGTTCCTCCTGCTTTCCTAATAAATGATATCCTTTAAATCAATTCTCCTCCCTTCTTCTGAAGAAAGATAGGCGGCATATATAATTTCAACTGTTTCTTTGGCCAGGGTAAAGCCGGATACCGGCTCCCGGTCTTCGAGAACCTTCAGGGCAAAGTCCTTCATCTCCTTTCTCGTTTTTCACGCAACCGCATGATTCCCTGATAACGAGCTCGGGTTGCAAAAAAACCGTCTCTGATGAGAGTCTTCTTCCTGATAAAAAATCAAAAAGCATGTTCATGGCAACCTGCCCCATGAAGTAGCGGGGTTGTCGTACCGTGGTAAGAGGAGGATCGCTGTATGATGCCTGGGATATATCATCGAAACCGACCAGGGCCAGATCCTGGGGTATTTTTATTCCCATTTTCCTGCAGGCTCCCATCACCCCTATAGCCATGAGGTCATCATAGGTCACAATCGCTTCAGGAAGTACACCCTTCAACTGCATCAAGGCCCTGAAACCTCCTTCATGAGTCGGAGGATTATGGGAAACCGAAACCTTGTTTTCATCGAGTTCCGCTTCATAGGTCGCCTGTAAAAAACCTTTTTTCCTCTGTCGGGAAGCATACGCTCTTCCAGGACCATTGAAAAACGCTAAACGTCTATATCCTTCATCGATAAGGTGGCGAGTAGCCAGATACAGCCCGCGTTGTGAATCGGTTACCACACTGGGAATACCTTTGACTACACGGTTCATCACCACACAGGGTATTGAACGATTGACAAGATTGAGTATATCTCGCTGAGAAACTCTTGAAGCAGCCAGAATAACCCCGTCGAAGCTCCCCTTTTCGAGCATTTTCAGATATCGCCTTTCCCGTTCGACATCTTCCCGTGTATTCCAGAAACTGACATAATAGTCTTTTTCCAGGGCCTTATCTTCCACTCCATAAATAATCTCCGGGAAAAAGGGATTACTGACATCAGTTATAACCAGGGCGATCACCTGGCTTCTTCCAGTGGCTAATGCTTTCCCCACCCTGCTTGGACGGAAACCAAGTTCTTCTGCTATAGATTGGATTTTTTCCCTCGTTTTTAGTCCGATGCGTGTATCGTTTTTGAGTGAGCGGGATACGGTCGATGGAGAAACGCTAGCAATACGTGCGATATCGTATATTGTTGTTCTTGTATTTTTTGACCGGTCTAATGAGTGAACCATTTTCTTTCTTTATAACGTATATCAATAAACATGTCAACCGGTTGCGCAAAATCATCCAAGGTACATTCGGATCATTCACCGATACATGACCGATTGATACTGCAGCAATTTTATAATATGATATATTGCACTATGCAAGTGAGAAATACTTATTCTCTTCAACAGTTGAAGTGATATAATTTATGCGGTGGAACCTGATATAAGTCCCGGAAAAATGTTAATGCTTTCTTTTTATTTTATTAAAAAGGAGAAAGTACAATGAAAATATTAACATTACATATTTTCCCGTTGCTAACGTGTGCTTTATTAGGAGTACTTATCTTTTCTTTACCTTTTTGCAATGCCCATGCCTTGGATAGTTCGGAAAATGCAACGCACCTTCTTTTATCAGGCGAGTCAACCCTCGATACCACTTCACCCTTGGTGGAAGAGCCCGTACAAAAAATATACACTATCGTAGAACTCTCAGAACATGCAAGCAAGGCTACCGTTTACATTGAAGCCTTGCGTGAAGAAACCCCTTTTGCTTACGGTTCAGGTTTCCTCATTGATCCGGAGGGGATTATCATCACCAACTACCACGTTCTTGAAGGAGCTGATGAGGCTTTTGTCTCAGTTGGCCAGAAAGAATATGATAATGTGGTGGTACTCGCCTCCAGTGAACAATGGGACCTGGCCATTATCAAGATCAACGATCAAGGTCTCCCATCACTTCCTCTTGGAAAAGGTATAGATGATGTCAGATTAGGAGAAACCGTTCTCGCAGTGGGCAACCCGGAGGGTTTGGAAAGAACAATCTCAAGCGGTATTGTCAGTGCCCTGCGTTTTGAGGATACCATGGGAATCAGGCTCATACAGACTACGGCACCTATATCCATGGGGAGTAGCGGCGGTCCGCTCTTGAATATGCGAGGAGAAGTTATAGGGGTGAATACCCTTACCCTCACTACCGGCCAAAATCTCAACTTTGCCGTACCGGTTGACTTCGCACATGAACTCCTTGAAGAAAAGGGAACCGGAGAATCGATTGCTGAAGTATTTTCCGACGGTATAGCTCATTCAGGGAACTACCATCATCAACAAGGTGAATTCGCCGTAGTTTTGGGTTGGGAGGGGAATTTTGATTTGGACCTCGAAATCTGGTCCGATGATTTTGTTTACCTTGGAGACGCCTTCAGGTTGAGTGATTCACCGGACATCCTCCATGGAGATGATGGTGAAGAATGGTTCGTTTTCTCTCCACATCCCTCCACAGAATACCCGCCTCAGTCTGATGGAATTTCTGATTTCAGTAGTGGAACCTATGTGATTTCCCCTTACTTCAATGCTCCGGAAACAGAACAAGCTGCCAAGGCCACCATTACGGTGATTTTTCCGGAAGGAGGGGAAGTATCCATAAGCAGAGAATTGTTGTATCTCCCTCCATATGATCAATGGTTTGCCCTGCGTGTCGATGTTGAAACCAGGAGAGTCGAAATACTGGATTTTTTCAACGATTAGTCATTCACTTGTTCATGGCTCTTTTTTCTTATCTCCATGAAAGTTCCATATTTTCCGTACATTTCATCCCAGTACCTTTTATTGGCAGGTTCATAATGATCCACAGTTGAGGAACGCAGTGCTATTTCCCTGCCCTCTTCCAAGGTGGTGATTTCACTGCATGCTTTCAATTGCATCAATGCATTCCCGACCGAAGTTGTTTCAGTTGGGCCGGCGGTGACTGTAATACCAGTCGCGTCGGCAATCCATTGACAAAGCGTCCGGTTCTTTATGCCACCACCAACAATATGTATACGTTCGAAGGAATGACCACGTATTTTTTCCATCCGCTCGATGTTCAAACGGTATTTCAGGACCAGGCTTTCATAGAGACAACGGGAGACTTCCCCCATTGTTCGAGGAGCTTTCTGTTCGCTCTGCAGGCAAACCTCACGGACAACCTCGGGCATGTTTGCTTGGGGTTGGGCGAAAACCGGATCGTCAACGTCAATAAACACTCCTTGCAATGAGGTCATTTCTGTAGAATGAACAATTTCCTCCCAGCTTATCTCCTCACCGCGCTCTTTCACCCACCTGTTTCTGCACTGTTGAATAATCCACAGTCCGGTGATGTAGGTAACCATCATGTTTTTCCCAAACGGAAGGGCATTGTTTCCGAATTCGGCTTCAAACACAGCGTCTGAAACCACTGGTTTATCAGTTTGCATTCCCATTATCGACCATGTACCCATGCTGATAAATGCCCACCGTTCATTCCTGTCGATCACGGGTATTCCGGTAACGGCAGATGCGGTATCATGGGTAGCTGGGGCGACAACAGGCAAGGCTCTGATATTCATTTCATCACATATTTCCGCTTGTACCGTGCTTATGGTTTGCCCGGGCATAATGATTTCTGAAAGAAGAGATGAAGAAACACTAATACGATCCAAAATTCGTTTCTCCC
>SKXZ01000049.1 GCA_007128145.1 Candidatus Nitricultor lacus
CAGCCACTGACAAAAACACTTTAACTTTATCCTGTCCCACAACATATTGATCCAAAAAATCTTTTATAGTGTGTGGTACAGGGAGTTCTTCCAGGCTAAAATCATCATGTTTGTTTTTCTTGTCCTCTCGTACTATTTCTTCGCAAAGATGCACACATTCATTACAGATATATACACCGGGTCCTGCTATAAGCTTGCTCACCTCGGTTTGGTTTTTTCCGCAAAATGAACAGCGCAAGCGTTTTTTTTCTTCTTCAAGCCTTGCCATGGTCAGTCTCGTCTCCCTTTTTTTTTTTTTTTTCTTGACGGGTTAAAACACGGTCTACCAAACCATATTCCCTGGCCTCTTCAGGTGACATAAAATAATCACGTTCGGTATCATGAGCTATTTTCTCCAGGGGTTGTCCGGTATGCTGACTTAATATCTGGTTTAACCTTTCCCGCATTTTGAGCATTTCACGCGCATGGATTTCAACGTCTGTTACCTGCCCCTGCGCTCCACCCATCGGTTGGTGGATCATTACCCTTGAACTGGGAAGAGCTAATCGCTTTCCCCTGGTTCCCGCCGCAAGAATGAGGGCCGCTCCACTGGCCGCTTGCCCAATACAAATGGTGGATACATCGGATTTAACGTATTGGATTGTGTCGTAAATAGCCAAAGAAGAAGAAACCAAACCCCCTGGACTGTTTATATAAAGGTTTACATCTTTTTCTGAGTTGGTAGCATCGAGAAAAAGCAACTGTGCGATAATGAGATTAGCCACCGTATCGTTTATTTCCGTTCCTAAAAAGACTATTCTATCCTGGAGCAAACGGGAGTATATATCGAACGAGCGTTCACCCCGAGGTGTCTGTTCAACGACAATAGGAACCAAATAGGAATTGAGCATACCTTCTTTTATTCTGTCATTCATGAGACCATCTCCTCATCAGGACTATTCAGGCTCTTCCACTGATCGAGATTCATGGGTTCCTCCACTTCTTCAACCTTAACACGCTCACTTATATGAGCGAGCAACTTCTGATCCAGCACGTTTTCTCTAATCCTCTTTATTCTATCATTACGCTCAAGAATGGAGCGCACTTCTTGAGGTTCCTTCCCAAAACGTTTTGACATGCCAACAATTTCTTCTTCAATATCATGTTCAGTAACACTTATATCGTTTTCCCGAACATATTCTGATAGTACGAATATTTTTTTCAATTCCCATAAAGCAATTTTTCTGAATGACTCTGTAAAGTCCTCTTCTGAGATACCGGATAGCTCAAGGTAACGTTCCTTTGTCAACCCCTCTTTCTCCAAACCTTTTTCAAAATCCTGTTCCCGCCTTTGAGCTTCTTGTTCAATCAAGGGAGATGGAATATCAATTTCTGACTCTCGGCACAGGACGGTAACGGCCTCCTGGTGAAAACGGTTCTGCGCCATATCCTGTGCCATCTTTTGCAGACTTTCTCGAATCTTGTCTTTCAGATCATCTGCAGAAGTGAACTCTTCACCTAATTCCTGTAAAAATTCCTCATCGATAACCGGTACGTGTTTTTCCTTTATTTCAGATATTTGAAAGGTAATCTCTTCCTGAGTAGAAAATTCATTGGCATCGTCCAGTAACACGCTGTTGCTCTCTCCCAAATTCATGCCCAATAGCGTTCGGCTGATACGAGCTGAGGAATCTTCAGATTCTGAATTTCTCGCAATGACCCCGTGTTTTTTGCCATCCACGATTATATGTACCAGATCTCCTTCTTGTACCGGTCCTTCTTTTCTGTTCACCCACTTGCTCCGTGAATCTTTTAATCTTTCCAGCTCCCTTTCCACGTCTTCATCACGTATATCTATACGGTATTTTTGCACTTCAAGCGTGGCCAGGTCTGGTAGTCGCGGACGAGGTCGGCGAATTACTTTCCCCTTAAAAACAAGGGGTTTATCCTCGGCTACCTCAACGATTTCAACGTCAGGCTCTCCTACTACATCTATTTCTTCCTTTTCCAGAACCTCCCGGAAAACCTCAGGAACAAGTTTTTTTATCAGTGCATCAAGAATGTAGCCTTCTCCAAGCTGGTGACGCACCATGCTTCGAGGAGCCTTACCCTTCCGAAAACCCGGCACAACCGTTCTTCGGCTCAAGTCACGAAAAATATTTTCCGTCGCCTCTTTTACCCGTTCTTCCTCCACAGTAATTTCATATCCAACCACGTTTTTCTCTTTTTCTTCCCGATTTACTGTAACCATGTATAAGCGCACCTCACCGTTACTCGGCTGCAAAGCCTGTGTTATAAGCTCTCCTTTATTCAAACAAAAACCAGATTGCACAAAAACGATCGGTGCTCTCTGGTTATTCAATCATGGTGCGAGAGGCGGGATTTGAACCCGCACGGCTTGAAGCCACTGGATCCTAAATCCAGCGCGTCTGCCTGTTCCGCCACTCTCGCCTCCTTCCAGTCAATTACTTTTTTTCATTAGCTATCAACTCCGCAATTTGTATTGCGTTTAAAGCGGCTCCTTTCCTGAGCTGGTCTCCAACAACCCAAAGATTGGTGCTATTATGACCCGAGATATCTTCTCTAACCCTGCCCACGAAACAGGAGTCCATTCCGGATGTATACAAGGGCATGGGATAAATACCGTGCACTGGATCATCCTGTACCTCTAATCCTGGAAAATCCTCAAAAAGCTCAAGAGCCTTGTTTCTGCTTACATATTTTTCTGTTTCAACCGTCATGGCCACCGAGTGAGATCGAAATACCGGAACCCTCACACAAGTGGCAGTTATACGTAAAGAGGTATCATTAAGTATTTTACGAGTTTCCCATACCAATTTCATCTCTTCTCTCGTATACATATTATCCAGCACGTTGTCAATTCTGGGGATAAGATTAAAAGCAAAAGACTGACCCGTGCTCTCAGCCGCTATATTTTTCCCCTCCATATAATTCTTAACCTGGAACTCAAGATCTTTCATGGCTTGAGCACCTGCCCCTGATACTGCCTGGTAGCTTGCGGCGATTACCCGATGTATTTTGGCATAATCATGCAAGGGCTTGAGAGGAAGGACAGAGATTATTGTCGTACAATTCGGATTCGCTATGATGTTTCGCCTCCGATAGCCGGACAAAGCCTGAGGATTTACCTCCGGAACTATCAGGGGGATATCTTCCTCCAAGCGAAAAGCAGAGGAATTATCGATCACGATACAACCTTCTTCGGCAGCCTTCGGAGCGTAACCCCGGCTCACGCCAGCTCCAGCACTCATTAGCACAATGTCTAATCCCGAAAAATTTGCCTCCTCCAAAACCTGGATCGGTATTTCTTCTCCACAAAATACGACCTTTTTCCCACGTGAACGGGCAGAAGCCAGTGGTAACAGCATTCCCACAGGAAAATCTCTCTCTTCCAAAATAGAAAGCATCTCTTTTCCAACAGCGCCAGTCACACCAACAATTGCCACTTTAAATGCCTTCATTCAATGTCACCTCTTCATCGTCCAAAAACTCTTCGTGCAAAGCCTTAACAGCTTCTTCCATCCTGCTTGTCGGAATAAGGCAGGAAATCCGTAAATTCGATGTACTGATCATATCGATATTAATCCCACATTCTCCCAGTACCCTGAAAATTCTATGAGCAATGGCAGAATCGGCCATTATGCCTACCCCGACAACAGATACCCTGGTCACAGTATCGTCGAACTTAAGTCCCTTGCAAGGGAGTATTTCTCCAAGGTCAGAAAGGGCCCGTCGAGTTTTTATTTCGTCTTCTTTGGAAACCACAAAGGCAAAATCCTTCTGGTTCTGCACTTCACTGCCCTCGCTTTGTATGATCATATCTACAGATACCATGTTTTCTGATAAGACTTTGAAAATCCGGGCAGCAACTCCCGGTTCATTCGGAACCCCCAACAGTACAACTTTTAACAAATCACGACTATGCGTGATTGCTCTCACTTTTA
>SKXZ01000149.1 GCA_007128145.1 Candidatus Nitricultor lacus
CCCTCGTGGTCAACAGCAATTTCAAGGGGCGGGGCCTCATGCGGGCGGTAATGCTTGTCCCCTGGGCGGTAATAACGGTTGTTTCGGCCCGTATGTGGCAGTGGATGCTCGCCCCTACCAGAGTGGGGGTAGCCAATGTTATATTTCAGCGTCTGGGCTGGGGAGACGGCCATATATCTTTTTTAGGGCAGAGCGAATGGCAACTCCCGTCGGTCATCATGGTGGATGTGTGGAAAACCACACCTTTTATGGCTCTTATCCTGCTTGCTGGTTTACAGCTTATTCCCAATGATTTATATGAAGCGGCACGGGTGGATGGGGCAAGTGTCGTACGGCAATTCCGTGCTATAACCCTACCACTCATCAAGCCGGCGCTTGCTGTGGCTCTTGTGTTTCGGACACTCGATGCGTTGCGGGCTTTCGATGTATTCCAGGTTATGCTCGCACAATCACGCTACTCCATGGCCAGTTACAATTATTACCAACTCATAGGGAACCGTGCCATGGGACTTGCTTCAGCCATCGGGGTGATTATCTTTTTCATTATTTTCGGGTTTGCGGTGGCCTATATCCGCTTATTGGGGGTGGAGACGGATTGACTCGAGCAACAGCCAAGTACCTCTATCGTGGCCTTTTTTGGGTGGTAGTCGCTGTGATCGTGTTCTACTTGTTTTTCCCCTTTTACTGGGCAGTCAATTCTTCTCTGAAAAGTGAAGCTCAACTCATGATGACTCCCACAACTTTTGTGCCCCGCCATCCGACAACCATGGAGTTCGCACCAACGCTGCGTAACTACCAGGCTGTCTTTTCCCATCCGCAGTTTATCCGTGGTTTGCGGAACAGCGGAATCGTAGCAACCGCTGCCACTGCCATATCATTAGGAATAGGTGCGTTTGCCGCTTTTGCCATGGGGAAACTGCGTTTTGCCGGTAAATCATCTATGCTTTACCTTATCCTCTCCATGACCATGTTCCCCCAGGTGACAATTCTCTCAGGATTGTATGCCATAATAACGGGTTTTGGGATGACCGCTATTCCGGGTATGGTTTTTTCCTACATGATATTTACCTTGCCTTTTACCGTGTGGGTTCTCACGTCATTTTTCAGGGAATTACCCAAGGAGATTATGCAATCAGCACAGGTTGACGGAGCAACTTCATTTCAAACCTTTCGCCTTATTCTCCTTCCCCTTACGGCTCCGGCCCTCGTAACGACGGGGCTTTTAGCCTTTATTGCAGCCTGGAATGAATACTTGTTCGCACTCACGTTTACTTCCATCGAACCGGCCGCTCGAACGGTACCGGTAGCGATCGCTCTTTTTCCCGCTCTGGTCGCCAGGCAGGAGCCATTCGGGGAGGTCATGGCGGCCGCGGTGGTGGTCACGGTCCCCGTAGTAACATTGGTCCTTATTTTTCAAAGGCGGATTGTTGCAGGTCTTACCGCAGGTGCGGTGAAAGGATAAGCAAAAAACCACCGCCTCAACTGAATGAGCTACAAGGAGGGAGAGGGGTGTGTGGGGTTGTTCCAAGTCTCACGCACCCCTCTCGAGTGAGTGAAAGGATTATACTGCACACTCACAAGGAGGGGTTGTAGTCAAGAAGAAACCTCTGCCGACTGAAGACCCTGGCTTAAGTTCCATACGTTCTCAGGAGTTGCTTGTTCCCGGGGTAGTTCACCTTTCACCTCTCCGCGGTACAAGACGAGCACCCTGTCACTCATGAGGAGAATTTCAGGTAGTTCGGAAGAAATCATGATGATGGCCAAGCCCTGAGCAGCCAGTTCCCGCATCAAATTATGGATTTCCACCTTGGCTCCGACATCGATACCGCGGGTCGGTTCGTCAAGTATCAGGACCCGGGAATTGGTAGCCAGCCATTTAGCCAGTACTACCTTTTGCTGGTTTCCCCCGCTCAGGTTACCGGTAGTCCGCCAGATATCCGGTGGCTGAAGGTCAAGTTTTTCTGTTAAACGGTAGGTACATTCATCCTGTTTTCGCTCATTCACCAAACCGAGCTGGGTGAAAGTATGTAGTGATGAGATTCCAACATTCTCCCTGATGGGAAGAGGAAGTATCAGTCCCTGGGTCTTCCTGTCTTCGGTACAAAAACCGATACCCAGCTTGACCGCCGTATGGGGTGAATCAATTTTTACCGGTTTTCCATCGAGATATATGGTACCCGCTTCCAGAGGGTCTGCACCAAAAATCGCTCTCACAACTTCGGTACGGCCTGAGCCAACGAGACCCGCGATCCCCAGTATCTCGCCGGCACAAACACTGAAGCTCACGTTTTGCAGTACGTTTCCCCTGGTAAGACCTTCTACCCTAAGAATTTCTTTTCCCACTTCACAGGTTTTCCGGCCGGATACTTCTTTTTCCAACTTTCGGCCGATCATCATGTTCACAAGATTTTGTTCATCTACATCGGCGATATTGCCGTTTCCCACAACTTTACCGTCTCGCAGGACTGTATAGCGGTCACAGGAAGATAATACTTCCTCGAGCCGGTGGGAAATATATACGATTCCCACCCCTTTTTCCCGTAAGCGCTGCATGATGGAAAATAAATTCTCAACGTCTTGTTCGGTGAGTGCGGCGGTCGGTTCATCCATCACCAACACTTCCGCATTTTCTGAGAGTGCTTTGGAGATTTCCACCATTTGCTGTTGAGCAACAGGAAGCTTGCCAACCGGAATATCGACCGGTATGGAAACATGAAGAGATTGAAACAGCTTTTCTGTTTCACGGTACATTTTCTTGGAGTCTATAAACCCGCGCATGCTTTGGAGTTCTTTACCAAGGAAGATATTTTCCATAGCGTCCATGGTGGGGACGAGATTTCGTTCCTGGTAGATGACGGCAATCCCGGCTTTTCTGGCTGAAAGTGGATCGAGGTGAGAGAGGGTTTGACCTTTAACGGTTATTTCCCCGGAATCAGGGATTTCCGCTCCCCCCAGGATTTTCATCAAGGTGGATTTGCCGGCACCATTTTCTCCAATCAAAGCGTGTACTTTTCCCTCTTCGAGTGAAAAATCGACACTGTCAAGCGCTTGTACGCCGGGATATTTTTTACTTATACGACGCATGTTCAATAACATTTTGTACACCTCCGGGAAAGACATCTCCATGAGGATGATCCGTCTTTCACCCGAATTCGTTTTCCTTTCCGGGAAGAAAAATCATATAATAAAAAATGAGTACAATGATTTTTGCTTTACTCACATTTTGCTTGCATACCTGGAGTATACTCGCAGCAAACAAAAATGTTCCCCTCCCTCCCGAAGTTCTGGGAGAGAGGGGAATGTTTACAGTTCAAGCAAACTCAACTCATCGTAAAGAATAAATAACCTGGACTCAGTGAGCAAAAAGACTATCGGGTGCATCCCAATCTACGTATTCTTCAACGTTATCAGGAGTTACCGGCATCACTGGCATTGAGATGTTCTTCTCGACTTCCTCTCCTGCCAAGATATCCAAAGCTACATCAACCGCCAAGGCTCCCATGGCTACCGGGTACAGAGCCGTATAGTGAGCATCCCCTTCGGCGATAGCTTTCAAGACGCCATTATATCCGTCGATGCTGGTTACCGGGAATTCACCTTTACGGCCCATGGCTTCCATGGCTTCGATGGCGCCGACGGCCATTTCACCGGCATGTGTTATGAGAACATCGATTTCCGGTTGTGCCATAAGTATATCTTCCATGACGTCACGCGCTGTTGCACGTACGTAGTCTGCCGGCAAGCGTGCAACGATTTCAAGGTCCGGGTACTGTTCCAGGACTTCCATGGTACCCTGATCGCGGCTGCGTGCAGAACCACCCGGCATATACCCCTGGAGGATCGCCACTTTTCCACGGGGTTCACCATACTCTTCGATTAAAAGATCGACAGCAGCCTGGGCGGTCGCTCTTCCGAGTTGTACGTCATCGACCCACACGAAGGAGGTGTAATTGTCGGTTGCAACATCTCTTCCTGCGATAACTGTCGGGATACCGGCTTCATATGCTTCATCAACGACTACTGCAAGGATTTCCGGAGTATCCGGACGGATGATGAGGAGATCCACACCCATAGCCATCATGTCTTCGACATCGCCCATCTGTTTTACGGCGTCGTCCCCACCGTCAGCGTGGGTGAATATCACGTTGTCACGTGCTTCGAGCTCTGCAACCACCCGATCATAAAAAGCAGCAGCCCATACATTGCCTACACCGGAATTGCTGAAGCCGATGAAGTATTCTTCTTCATGACTGCCAGCAAAAGCAATGCTTCCACCCGCCAGGGTGATCACAAAAACGGTTATTAAAACAGCCCAAAACGTTTTTTTCAACATGCTGTTGGTCCTCCCTTTTCTATGGTTCTCCATTGTGTTTCTTCCACCTTGTGTTACACGTATGCCTGTGTATCTTTTTCATTGTGCTGTATTTACTTTTTATAGAGTTTTGGTGCTTTCTGTCACCTCCTTCTCTAGTTTTTTCTTCTTTGCATCACTACTGCTCCAAGAATGATCAAACCTTGTACCATTCCCTGGACGTATGCGGATATATTCATCAAGTTCATAAGGTTTCCAATAACTGCGATGATCAATACCCCCGCGATCGTTCCACTGAGCCCTCCCACTCCTCCGGCAAAACTCGTTCCTCCAATAATAACCGCGGCAATGGCATTCAATTCCATGCCTGCTCCCATGGTAGGGTCTCCCACCGTGGTACGGGATACCTGGATGAGACCCGCAAAAGAAGCAGCGAGTCCACTGATAACATACACCGCGTTTTTATAGAGGTTGATTCTGATTCCTGAGAGACGGGCAGCTTCCTGATTTCCTCCGATAGCATATAATCGGCGTCCAAATGTTGTTTTCCGGAGAACAATACCACAGAAAATAAATACAAGGGCAAGAAGGATGCCGGGCATGGGGATGGGACCTACCGTTCCTTCGGAAATAACCCGGAAGGAACGTGCTACAAGGCCGAAAGGCTGGCCCTGGGTATAATACAAGGCAATACCCCGAACCACGATCATCATACCCAATGTTGTGATAAATGGATCTGTACGGAACTTGGTTACCAGGATACCGTTTGCGAAACCGATCAATGCTCCGACCCCCAGGACGAGAAGGATAACGGGGATAATGAGTTCCCTTTGCCCGGCCATTACGCCGGCGGCGACACACGTAGCAAGAGAAAGAGTAGAGCCCGCTGACAAGTCAACTCCACCATTTCCGGTAAGGATCACGAAGGTCATTCCGGCACTCATAATTCCCAGAGCGGTTACCTGTCTCATGATGTTGAATACATTGCGAGGATTATAAAAGGCGGATGAAAGCAGTGACCCGGCAATAATCAGGGCCAAAAAAGCGATGTACAAGCCAATGTTGGGACGAACCAGCCTGTAGAAGCTGGATATTGTTTTACTCATATCCAGCGCTGCTGTGTTTTTTTCAACGGAAGCCATTGTTTCTCCCTTCCATTTGTGTGGATTAATTTTTTCTCTAAAATCTCTGTCCACTCTTACGAAATTCGCATAGGGTTGTTTGGTGTATTATCTATTTTTAAAAACATCATATTACTATTTTTTAAGGGGGGATACAATATATCATTTAAAAACATAATAAAAACCGTTGACGACCGCAATTTCATTTCCTTGTGTATTTTTTGTATATATTCTTTAACCCTTGTAAGTTCCAGAAACGCTCTCCAAATACCCTCTTTTTACTGAGTACATTCAGAGAAGGTATTCATAACTTATATATAATTCCTAACCTTAGGGTATACTTTCCCAGAGGCCGATTTTTGTGAACATTGAGAAAAACCATATGAGGACCTACATATGTATGCTTGTGAAGTGGTAAATACCATCTATGTATAAGCGTAAACTTTCAGAGAAAAAATGTCAAGAGAAGGTAGGTTCTCATGAAGGTAGGTTCTCACTGCATTTATCCTTTCCCATTTCCCCGGTTCCCTCAACTTTCAACACTATACTTTCAACTACCTTTAACATCTTCGATGCCGCCACATTTTTGGCAGGATAGATCCATTGTGTATGCGCCAGAACTCTTTATCTACTGCACATAGCACAATTGTTATAACGCATCCTGGGCGCGCCGAAGCTGAACCACCGTTTGTCGTTCGTCAAGCTCTACGTCTTTCCAGAGAATGGGTGAACCTTTTTTAATTTCCTTGTTCAGAACAGCACCAGGAGCAAGGCCTACCGGAAGGGCACCGGAAGTTTGTATGTTGCGAGCGTGGTCGTTCACCCCAAAAAAAGTATATCCACCGAAGGTATCAAGACGATCACCCGGTGCAAGATCCTTTTTCGCAACGGTCATAATGTCAGAAACGCTCCTGTCCAATGGCTGCAGGGTGGCTTGGTGGTAAAGGTAGGCGCGGGCTATCGATATAAGTAAATATAAAAACCACAAGTGGTAGGGGCGGAAAAAGGTGAAATATTTCCCTTTTCCAGCCTTGAGGTATTGCAGATCATCGCGGATACGTTCGTCCTCTATCCGTACGGTGATGAATACTCCACCAGACATTGCTTCCCCCTGTACGAAATCAACCACACCCGGGAAAGGGACGATACCCCCGTCTTCCTGGAGAGAAAAAACTTGTGACACGGTAGAGAGGTCCGCTTCAGGTCCTTCCATTCCCTGTTTCATGGGGACACATCCGGTGGCGTTCGCGGCACAGGTCATCTCGAACATGGTCTTCGTTCCGTCAACGTAAGAGGCTACCTGGTAAGGATCCTTCCCTGCTTTACGGGCTGAGTTTTTCACGGTTTCTGGAGTGGCGTCCGGGTTGAGGGGATTGTTCTTGCCTTTGCCAATTGCAATGGGTTCATACCCCAGTGTGTTGACAAAGTCCCACAACTCCATGAGGCACCCCGGCTCATCCCCAGATGATACGGTATACAGGACGCCCGCCTTTTCAGCTTTTCTACGCAAAATCCGTCCCACGGTGACATCGGCTTCAATGTTCACCATTACCACATCTTTCCCGTTTTCAATACAGGAAAAAGCGGTTTCAGCTCCAATGGCGGGGGAAGGGGTAACATCAACCACAAGATCGATTTCTTCAAGCTGCGCGGCCAGGCTGTAGGAATCCGTTATTACGTATTTTCCTTTACGCAATGCATCGTTTGCTTTGTTTACAGAGCCGCTCTCTACCACCATGTCTGATGGTACTTTCACAGAGGAAAAAACTCGGCGGGCTTCCTCAAGGCTGATGTCTGCCAATACCCGCACATCCATACCGGGAACATAGGCCACTGCCGCTAAGAAACCCGAACCCATCCAACCGGCCCCACTTACGCCCAGCCGAATGGTTTGACCATCTGATTCTCTTTTTTGAAGTTCTTGCCACATCATGATATTTTCTCCTTCGCGTTCAAAGCTTGATGAGCAGCCAGTATAATATCCTGTGATGTGAGATGATATTTAACCAGGAGATCTGCCGGGTCCGCTGAATCGGTGTATGTGTCTCTAAGGCCTACAAAGCGCATGGGTACGGGGTGGGATTCGGCGATGAGGCGCGCGACGTTTGCTCCCATTCCACCATGCAGGAGATGTTCTTCAGCGCACACAACCGCCCCGGTGTCCCGGGCACAGCGAAGAAGAGTTTCTTTATCGAGAGGACGCAGGGTGTGAAGATCCAATACTCTTGCTTCGATTCCTTCCTCGGCGAGTTCAGATGCCGCATCGAGTGCGCTTGCGACCATGATTCCGCAGGCAATGATGGTGAGGTCGTCTCCATTTTTTACTACGTTTGCTTTTCCGATGGTAAAAGGACAATTGTCTTCAGGGTAGATAAATGGCATGACTACGCGACTGGAACGAATGAAAACCGGCCCGGTATGTTGAGCGGAACCGTGCACAATTTTATGCATGATGGTTGGATCGGAGGCAACAAGGATAACCATGGTCGGCATTCCTCCAACCAGGGCAAGGTCTTCGATTCCCATCTGGGTAGGACCATCTTTACCCAGGGTAATGCCACCATGGCTTCCCAGGATCTTGATGTTAGCGTTTGACATAGCTACGGCCAGCCGGATCTGGTCATAGGCATTACACAGGAGAAAAGAGGAGAAGCTCGTGAGGAAGGGGATAAGACCACAGGACTCAAGGCCCGCTCCGATTCCGACAAGATTGCTTTCCGCGATCCCGATGTTGAAGTACCGCTCGGGAAATGCTTTTCTGACCATGTCTGCTTTGGTGGAATTTCCCAGGTCTCCGTCCAGGACAACCACGCGGGGGTTTTCTTGAGCCAGCGACAACAGCGCTTCCCCGAAAACATCCCGCATCGGTTTTCCGCTTCGAAGACCGGCTCTTTTTCCTAGCTGCATGAGGTAATCTCCTTTCTGGCTTTTGCGGCCTGTTCCGGGCTCAAAGCCCGCCCATGAAAGATGTAATCGGCTTCTACGAAGGAAACGCCTTTTCCTTTCACTGTGTGTGCAATCAAGAGACCGGGCTTTTCCGGTTCTTTTCGAAGCCGTTGTAGTTTGGAAATCACGGCCTCTGTGTCATGACCGCCGACTTCTTCTACCCGCCAGCCGAATGCTTCCCATTTCGCCCGCAGGGGCTCGAGAGCCATCTCCCGATCAATAGGACCGCACTCCTGGTACTTGTTGTAGTCGATAATACCGATGAGGCGGTTGGCCTTGAAGTGGGAAGCCGCCATGGCTGCTTCCCATACCTGTCCCTCCTGGCATTCTCCATCACCCATGAGCACGAAAGCATGAAAATCTTTTCCTGTAAGACGCCCCCCCAACACACACCCCAGTCCGAAAGAGAGCCCCTGGCCCAGGGATCCATTGGTGGATTCGACTCCCGGAAGCATATCTTTCACGGGGTGACCTTGAACCGGAGAGTCGATTTCACGAAGTTTTTCAAGCATTGAATGGGGAAAGTATCCGGCCCGGGAAAGCGCGGCATACAGAAGTGGCGCGGCATGGCCTTTGCTGAGGATGAACCGGTCGCGCTCCGGCCAATGAGGATCGTGGGAACGGTAGCGCATCACCCCTCCGAAATAGAGGGCAGTGACTATTTCGACAGCTGAAAAAGAACTCGAAGGATGGCCTGATCCCGCCCGGGTAGTCATCTCTAAAATATCCAACCTCAGATCACGGGTTATCGAGGTCCATTCACCCTTGTCATAGGTGTGTTCAACCAATGGTATCTTCTCCTTTCTCTTTTCACCTTTGCTTGAGAAAAGCTATCACTTCTTTTTTGGAGGGGAGTGCGGGAATAACTCCCCATTTACACGCAGTCAAAGCTCCGCAGGCGTTGGCAAAACGCAAAAGCCTGGCAAGCGTTTGACGGTTCACTGCATGGGGGGGACACTCGATATCCGAGAGAGCACTCAACACACCGGCCATGAAAGCATCCCCCGAACCGGTGGAATCCACTGTTTTTACCGTAAAGGCAGGAACGAAGCCTTCATCTTCAGGAGTGAGAAAATAACTCCCCTTGTGACCCATGGTAACGACCAGTAACTGCGTATTATCTCCAAGCAGGATGGGACCGCCCCGCCATACATCATCCGTGCCTGTCAAAAGCTTCAATTCTTCATGGTTTACCTTGAGTATGTCCACTAGAGGTACGAGAGAACGTATGGCCGATAGGGCGGTGTGTGCATCCGGCCAGAGCACGCTCCGGTAGTTCACATCGAATGAGATGTGCGCTCCCCCGCGCCGGGCCTGGCGGATCGCTTCCCATGTCGCTTCGCGGTATGATTCATGTATAAGGCTGATAGAGCCGAAATGGAAGATTGAGGTCGAGGAAAGCACTTCAGTGTCCAGATCCTCTACAGAGAGGAGCATATCGGCTCCCGGGTTCCGGTAAAAAAGAAAGTCAGCTGAATGTTCATCTTTTTTAACAACGAAGGCAAGACTTGTACGTGCTGAGACATCAAAACGCAGCCCCCGGGTGATTACACCCTGCGCACGAAGCACTCCTTCCAGGTAATGCCCGAAAGGATCGTCTCCAACTTTACCTATAAATGCGCTTGTTTTCCCAAGTTTTGAGCATGCAACCGCGACATTGGCAGGTGCCCCGCCGGGTATAGGACGATACGCGCTGACATCTCCGAAATCTTTTCCCGTATCAACGCCGAAAAAGTCGATAAAAAATTCTCCAAGAGTGACAATATCCATTCAACACACCTTTTTCGTTCGTAGTACCGGTACAAGTTTTTTTGAGGTTGTGATTATTCATCCCCGCAATTCATGATAAAGAGTATAACGATCTCCACGGTACACTATGGTGAGAAATTCCACCGGAATATTTTCCCGGGAATAGGATACCCGCTCCACCTTGAGCAGGGGAGACAGAGTCCGCACTGAAAGGAGTGATGCTGTTTCTTCGCCTGCCGCGACGGCACAGATACGCTGATGCGCGCGTGTAAGAAAGACATGGTAACGGTTCTTGAGAGTTTCCCGCAGGGATAGGCGTGTGAAATCCTCCTCCAGAATGTGCGGACACATCTTCTCTACAAGGTAAGAATCTTCGATACTCATAGGTTCCCCATCTGCCAGCCGTAAACGCTTCATTCTTACAAGGGGCTCGCCAGGGGGAACAGAAAGTTCCTTGCTCATACGTGAGGAGGCAGGAAGTATTTGCGTTAAAAGCACCCGTGTTAATGGAAAAAAACCGCGTCTTTTCATATCTTCGGTAAAACTCACAATACCGCTCATTTCTTTTTCCAGGGGAGGGTGGGAAACAAACGTCCCCCGTCCCTGTTGCCTGTAAATCATGCCCTCGCCTGCAAGCCGGTCGAGAGCCTGTCGAATGATGGTTCGGCTTACCCCGAAAGAGGTGATGAGCGAAGGTTCAGGGGGTATTATCTCTCCCGGTTTCCATGTTCCATGGCGTATTTCCTCACGCAATATTTGATACACCTGAAGATAAAGGGGAAGTTTACTCGTGCGGTCAACGGTGTGCATGTATGGTTCTTTCTCAATATTCATAATAACATTATAACGTTATGATATATTTCGTCAATAGCAAACATGTTTTCAGCATATTCTTTGTCTTTAAGTTATCCCTTTATTTCCTGAAGACGCTCACGCAAACGTGTGCAGCGGTTAACAGGGGTATGGTTTTTCACAGCGATGGCCAGAGCCCGCTTGGTTCCTACCACTACAGTTAATTTTCTCCCTCGTGTCAAGGCGGTATACAGGAGATTGCGTTGCAGTAAAGGGTAGTGTTGAGTAAAAATCGGAATCACTACCACGGGGTATTCGCTTCCCTGGGATTTATGGACGGTTATCGCATATGCCGGAACCAATTCGTCGAGTTCAGAAAAATCGTACGTAACGTCCCGTCCCTCAAAAGTAACTGTAACCTCCTGGCCTTCCTTGTCTATCGATTTCACTTTTCCGATGTCTCCGTTGAACACTTCTTTATCATAATTGTTGCGAATTTGCATAACCTTGTCCCCCGCTCGCAACGTGCGGCCACCTCTTACGAGCTCTTCTCCCCCGGGGTTCAAGGTGTTTTGGAGGGCCAGGTTCAAGGCAGCGGCGCCGGCCGTTCCCCTGTGCATGGGTGTGATGACCTGGATATCATCACTGGGATGGAAGCCAAAACGTTGAGGAATACGGTTGGTGACGAGTTCCACAACGGTTTTGGCCCCGTATTCGGGGTCATCTTCCGGGAAAAAATAAAAATCCTGGGGCTTCTCTCGTTCAAACCCGAGCATTGGCATGCGACCCTGGTTGACCCGGTGGGCATTGACCACTATAAGGCTGTGGCGTGACTGGCGGAAAATTTCACTGAGAACCACTGTGGGAATTCGTGATGAAGAAATAATATCCCGTAACACGCAGCCTGGTCCGACGGATGGGAGCTGGTCAACGTCACCCACCAAAACAAGGGTTGAAGAGGAGGGTAGAGCTTTGAGAAAATGATACATAAGGACTGTATCGACCATGGACATCTCGTCCACTATAAAAACATCAGCCTCAAGAGGATTCGTATCGTTTCGTTTCCACCCAGTTCCAGGTTGAAATTCGAGAGCACGGTGCAGAGTACGAGCCTCCATGTCGCAAGTTTCACTCATACGCTTGGCGGCGCGGCCGGTAGGGGCAACAAGCATGACACGTCGTTTGAGCCGTTTGTATATGTGTATGATTGCTTTCGTGATGGTTGTTTTGCCGGTACCCGGACCTCCGGTAATGACCGATACCTTATGTTCAAGTGCTTGCCTTACTGCAGAAACTTGTGCAGGGGCCAAGGTAAATCCAAGTATCTTTTGCACCCAGGAGAGCGCACGGTCCATGTCAAAGGTTGGAAGCTCCCGTTGACCGTGAAAAAGATCGCTCAAGTTCTTGGCACATCCGCACTCAGCAGTATGGAGTGGGGGGAGAAATACCGCTTCTTCGCCATTTTCGGAATCATCATGGCGGAGTGGTTCTGTTACACAGGATTTTTCTTCTTCAAGAATACGCAGTGCCTGCGCAAGGCCTTCGAGGGGAACGTCAAGCTTCTCTGCCGCTTCGCTCAGGAGGCGGGACCGCGGGAAGTACACATGACCTTCTTCGATACATTCCTGGAGTATGTAGAGCAATCCTGCCTGCAATCGCTTGGGGGAATCGGCGGCAATACCGAGTTTTTGTGCTATACGGTCGGCGGTCAGAAACCCTATGCCGAAGATATCACGTGCCAGGCGGTAAGGATCATCCCGAACCGTAACCAATGCTTCACGGCCGTATCGCCGGAAGATTTTTACTCCATAAGTGGGACTTACACCGTGTTCCTGCAGAAAAAGCATCAACTCTCTTATATCTTTCTGTTCCTCCCAAGCTTTACAGATCATTTCCAAGCGGTGGTTGCCGATTCCTTCGACTTCCTGCAGGCGGGCAGGCTCTTCTTCGATAATCCGCAAGGTATCCGTGCCAAAGTGTTGCACCAGGCGGTGAGCGGTTACGGGCCCGATCCCTTTTATCAGGCCGGACCCGAGATATTTTTCTATGCCTTTTTCCGTAGCCGGAACCAACGTCTGGTAAGAAATAACCTTGAATTGCTCACCATAACGGGGATGATGTACCCATTGTCCCTGAGCGCGTACAGATTCTCCTGGAGATATGCCGGGAAAAGATCCCACCATGGTGATAAGATCGGGTGTATTTCGCGTTTTCACCCGAAGGATAGAAAAACCGTTATCGGAATTGTGGAAAGTTATCCTTTCCACCTGTCCTTCTAACTGGATGGTCATTGTGTATTTCGGTTTTCTCTCCCGAGGAGGTGATATGATGAGAGATAGCTTCCCGGGACTTGGATTGTGTTTCTACTTACCGTATTATAACCATAGAGGGAAAAAGAAAAAAACCGGCCGTAAGAAATATGCGGGAATACATGAGGAAAAATAAATTTTTTTCCAGTTCGTGAAAAAAGTATCCATTGTACTCACTCAATATCGATATACAGGAGGTCAGGAATGAGTTGGTGGAAAGAGGGGGTGCTGTACCATATATACCCCCGCAGTTTCAAGGATTCGAATGGAGACGGGGTAGGGGACATCCCAGGTATAGTTGAAAAACTTGACTATCTTTCCTGGTTAGGCGTAGAAGGGATATGGCTTTCTCCAATATTTCCCTCTCCCATGGTGGATTTCGGATACGATGTCAGTGATTATTGTGCTATAGATCCCTTATTCGGTTCTATGTCTAACTTTGACAAGCTGATTAAAGAGGCTCATCGACGGAAGATCAAGGTATTACTTGACCAGGTCTTCAACCATACATCAGACCAACATCCATGGTTTCAGGAATCCCGCTCATCCAGAAACAACCCTCGTGCTGATTGGTATGTCTGGAA